>CAISCV010000108.1 GCA_903883945.1 uncultured Chitinophagaceae bacterium
AGCCCCCCATGGCCGATGGTACTCGCATTATGCCGGGAGAGTAGGTAGTTGCCGTATTCATTTAGTCCCAATCAGTTTAGTCTGATTGGGACTTTTTTTGTATCTATCATACAGACTCCAATGATTTAAATACTGTAATTAATGATTGTAATTTGAATCTTCCTATTAATTATTTTCGTATTCAATTTAACTTTTATGTAAATTTAAGTAATGAGGTTTATTCAAAATAATACATCTACTTAAAATTAATAATAGCTGATTTGTGGCTATCACTTACAAATATCACCCTTACTACTGATGGGGTGAAAGTAGAATAATAACTTTTTTAAAGTAAAGATATTACTTAGCTCAAAATTTACCCCCTCAGTATTGTTATTTCATATCTCAAAACTAACTTCTTACCTCGTTCCCATTACTTTTGCGGAATGGCGAAAGATAAAGTAGAGAAAAAGGTTTTCGACTTCTCCTTGTTACGGAGGTTGTATCAATTTGTAAGACCATATAGTGGTTTTTTTTATACCAGCCTTGTTCTTGCAATACTGATGGCGTTTATTGCTCCCATTCGCCCCTATTTAATACAACTTACCGTAAACAAAGCAGTCAACCAGTCTCTGTCTCTACCATTATGGTTGTACAAGCTACTATTTCTAGCACAAAATAGTACCGTCTTTCAATTCATCATACACATCACTATTTTTCAGATAATTTTTTTATTTGTTGATTCAGCCATACGATTTACTTTTTCTTTTATCACTTCTTGGCTTGGTCAGAATGTAGTAAAAGATATGCGGGTAACGGTCTATCAAAAGATAATGAGCCTTAACCTAAGACAATTTGATAAAACACCAATTGGTACACTTACTACCCGTACCATTAATGATATAGAAAGCATCAATGATATTTTTAGTGATGGATTGATACCAATTGTTGCCGATATGCTAACTATTATTATTACGCTGATTACGATTTTTTGCATGAACTGGAAGGTCGCATTAATAAGTCTGGTTCCATTTCCCATGCTGATAATAGCTACTTATTACTTTAAAGAAAGTGTGAATGCTAGTTTTACCAAAGTGCGTAATGCGGTGGCAGCCCTGAATGCTTTTGTACAGGAACACATTACAGGAATGCATATTGTACAGGCTTTTGCTGCTGAAGACAGAGAGTTTGAAAAGTTTAAAAAGATTAATACACAACACAGAGATGCCAACATTAAAGCCATTCTTGCCTATAGTGTTTTCTTCCCAATCGTAGAATTGGTGTTGGCAATAAGTACCGGATTGTTGGTTTGGTGGGTGGCAGACAATAGATTGGATGCGGGTTTATTAGTTGCTTTTATTTTATATCTGAATCAGATATTTCGGCCGCTTCGTGTAATTGCAGATAAATTTAATGTGCTGCAGATGGGAATGATTGCCGCGGAAAGGGTGTTTAAAGTATTGGATAATGAGGATGTTCTTCCATTGGGGAAAGGCAGTCATACCGTTGACCGGTTACCGTTAACTGAAGAACAAAACGTCGATAACGGTCAACGGTTAATGGTTAATGGTCAACTGCAAGGTTCCATCGATTTCGAAAATGTATGGTTTGCTTATACCAACGAACAATATGTTTTAAAGAATATTTCTTTCTCTGTTGACGCAGGAGAAACGATTGCATTAGTTGGACATACGGGTAGCGGAAAAACGTCTATCATTAGTTTGTTAAACAGGTTATACTTCATTCAAAAAGGAATGATTAAAGTAGATGGGATAAATATTGATGATTATCCAATCGAAAAACTAAGAAGTAGCATAGGAGTGGTGTTGCAAGATGTTTTCTTGTTCTCAGGATCGGTAATGGATAATATTACGCTTCGCAATCCGCTTGTTTCTAGAGAAAGTGTGATAGAAGCTGCAAAGATGATTGGTATGCACGACTTTATTATGCAATTGCCAAGTGGGTACGATTATAATGTAATGGAAAGGGGCAGTACCCTCAGCCTTGGGCAACGACAATTGATTTCTTTTGTAAGGGCTTTATTATACAATCCTTCTATCCTTATTATGGATGAAGCGACATCTTCCATAGATACTGAAAGCGAGATGCTGATACAAAAAGCAATTGAAACCCTTATAAAAGGACGTACCTCTATTGTTATTGCACACCGACTTTCTACTATCAGGAAGGCAAACAAAATTATCGTACTCGATAAAGGAGAAATAAAGGAAATAGGTAGTCATGAGGAACTTCTGGCTTCGGGAGGCTTCTATAGTAAGTTATACGAGATGCAGTTCGATAAAAGAGTCAAAGTAATTGAAAGCGAAAAAGTATAAAGTGTAAGTATCGAGTCGTTATTTTAAAATGTAATTACGGTCTACTGGCCCTCTTTATTGTCTACTAACTTATTACTCACAACCTACAACTTATTACTTTTTTCCTTCTTTATTTATTACTATCCCCTTATCTTCGCCGAAATTTTAGAGGGAGATGATGATTCGAAAACACTTGAAATCTTTATTGGTAGCGGCTTTCAGCCTTTTAATTATTACTTTTTACAATATAGCATCCGCTCAAGAAAAAGCACAAAATACCCCAACAGAAGAGAAAAGCACTAGCGAATTAAAACCTAGTGAGTTAATTATGGAACACATCATGGATAACCATGAATTCCACTTCGCAGAAGTTAATGGTGTTGATGTTGCCATTCCGCTTCCAGTAATAATTTATTCGCCTCAACGCGGTGTTGCTTTCTTTATGTCATCACAATTTGAACATGGTAAAGCAATTTATCAGGGGTATAAGTTGAATGAAAAAGGTATAATTGAGGCAGTAAAAGAAGATGGTACCATAGACGAATCTGTAAAAGCTATTGATTTATCAATGACCAGGAATGTGGTTCAGATGTTATTATCTCTTACGCTATTAGTAGTACTTGCAATTGGTGTAGCAAATAAATACAAAAAGAACGGTGCCAATGTTGCTCCAACAGGCTTTCAAAATGCTTTTGAACCCGTTGTAACTTTCATTCGTGATGAAGTAGGTAAACCTAACCTAGGTAAAAAGTACGAAAAGTACATGCCCTATCTATTAACCGTGTTCTTCTTTATTCTTATCAACAATATCATTGGATTGATACCTGGTACTGCCAACGTAACTGGTAACATTGCATTTACATTAGTTCTAGCAGTAATTTCCTTCTTTGTAATATTGTTCAGCACCAATTCACACTTCTGGATGCACATATTCTGGCCTCCGGGTGTACCTTTCTTGGTTAAATTAATCTTGATTCCAGTGGAATTGTTAGGTGTATTCATCAAGCCTGCCGCACTAATGATTCGTCTTTTTGCAAACATGGTGGCTGGGCACATTGTAATCACTTGTTTCGTATTGTTGATATTTATCTTCGGAGCAATGAGCAATGTTGCAGGATGGGGTTTCTCACCGATATCTATTTTGTTTACAGTATTCATTTATTTTATAGAAATATTAGTGGCTTTCATTCAAGCGTTCATCTTCACAAATCTTACTGCCGTGTTTATTGGTCAGGCAAGAGAAGGTGCACACGAAGAAGCACATCACTAATACTTACAGCGTTTTTTATTTTTTATTTATAAAACACAAACAGTTATGTCTCTATTGAACATTTTGTTAGAAGTTGATGGTTTAGCACACTTAGGTGGTGCAATTGGTGCAGGTTTAGCAGCTATCGGAGCTGGTGTTGGTATCGGCCAAATCGGTAAAGGTGCTGTAGAAAGCATAGCTCGTCAACCGGAAGCATCCAATGACATTCGTGCTAACATGATTCTTACAGCAGCTTTCGTTGAGGGTGTTGCCCTTTTCGCAGTTATTGCAGGTATCCTTGCTGTATTGAAATAATACAGGGTTAGCAGGAACAAATTTCTTAAAGTATCCAAAGCACAGGGCGATGGATACTTTACTAATTTTATTTAGCTATTTTGTAGTCATACGGTAATGATATGATTATTAAATTTTCAAATTATATAAAACATGGAATTATTACAACCAGGGTTAGGCTTATTAGTCTGGACATTGATAGCTTTTGCAATTGTATTCTTTATCCTAAAAAAGTTTGCATGGAAGCCATTATTGGCTGCATTGAAAGAAAGAGAAACTGGTATTGCTGATGCCATCTCTTCTGCTGAAAAGGTAAAATTAGAAATGGCTTCACTGAAGAATGAAAACGAAGCGTTGATGAACCAAGCACGTGAAGAAAGAGCCGTAATAATTAAAGAAGCGAAGTTGGCTTCTGACAAAATGATATCTGAAGCTAAAGACAAAGCGAAAGCAGAGTACGACAGAATTATTGCAGACGCACAACAAGCAATCAATCAACAAAAGAATGCTGCGTTGACTGATGTTAAAAATCAAGTAGGTGCATTGGTAATAGAAGTTAGCGAAAAGATTTTGAGAAGAGAACTTGCCAACAAAGCAGAGCAAGAAAGCTACATCAAGCAATTAGCAGAAACAGTAAAACTTAATTAAGTTATGAGTTATAAGTTATAAGTTATAAGTAAGTCTTATAGTTCATAACTCATCACTCATAATTCATAACTAATTGAATTATGTCCAACACACGTTTAGCACATAGGTACGCCAAGAGTATTATTGATCTTTCTATCGAAAGAAATCAATTGGAAGTGGTGTATGCAGATATGAAATACTTGCAAGCTGTATGTAAGGCAAGTGCAGAATTCAGAACTTTATTGGCGAGTCCGGTTATAAAAGCAGATAAGAAAGAAGCAATCATAAAAGCGGTTACCGCTGCAAATGTGAGCGAGTTGACTAATGCTTTCACTAAGTTATTGACAACAAAAGGTCGCGAAGGTGATTTATTCGAAATCGCTAATTCATTCATAGCACAATACAATGAACTGAAAGGGATTCATTCCGTTAAGCTCACTACTGCTGTAGAAATAAGCGATAGCTTAAAACAAAGCATTCAACAACAAGCGAACACGGTTAATCCAACAGGAACAGTTGAGTTGGAGACAGTGGTAAATCCTGATTTGATTGGTGGCTTTGTATTAGAGTTCGACAATAAGCTGGTTGATGCAAGCATACAAAGAGATTTGAAGGATGTGAAGAAACAATTCCTGAAGAACTATTATGTTTCTTCAATTAAGTAATAACTTATTATTCATTCATAGTTTAAGGGTTTTATAAAACAAAAAATATGGTAGAAATTAAGCCGGACGAGATCTCAGCGATTTTGAGGCAACAATTAAGCAACTTCAACGCTGCTGCCGATTTGGAAGAAGTCGGAACTGTATTGCAAGTGGGTGATGGTATTGCCCGTGTATATGGTTTAAACGGCGTGCGTAGTGGGGAACTAGTAGAGTTTGAAAGTGGTGTAAAAGCAATCGCTTTGAACTTAGAAGAAGATAATGTGGGTGTGGTATTGATGGGTGAAAGTGGTGATATCAAAGAAGGTTCCAAAGTAAAACGTACGGGTCAGATCGCTTCTATCAAGGTAGGAGAAGGTTTGGTTGGTCGTGTTATCAATACTTTGGGTGAGCCAATCGATGGTAAAGGTCCTATCACAGGTGAATTGTATGAAATGCCTTTGGAGCGTAAAGCACCAGGTGTTATCTATCGTGAACCCGTAAAAGAACCACTCCAAACTGGTATCAAAGCAATTGATGCAATGATTCCTATTGGTCGTGGACAACGTGAGTTGGTGATTGGTGACCGTCAGACTGGTAAAACTGCTATCTGTATTGATACAATCATCAACCAGAAAGAGTTTTATGATGCTGGCAAACCAGTTTATTGTATATATGTAGCGATCGGTCAGAAAGCGAGTACAGTGGCAGGTGTAATGAAAACATTGACTGATAATGGTGCAATGGCTTACACTACTATTGTTGCTGCTTCTGCATCTGAGCCAGCTCCTTTGCAGTTCTACGCGCCATTTGCAGGTGCTGCTATTGGAGAATTCTTCAGAGATACCGGTCGTCCTGCATTAATCGTGTTTGATGACTTAAGTAAACAAGCGGTAGCTTACCGTGAAGTTTCTTTGTTGTTGAGAAGACCTCCAGGTCGTGAGGCATATCCTGGTGACGTATTCTATCTGCACAGTCGTTTGTTGGAAAGAGCCGCTAAGGTGATTGCCAATGACGAAGTAGCTAGTCAGATGAATGATTTACCAGCTTCTATCAAGCATTTGGTGAAAGGTGGAGGTAGCTTAACTGCCCTTCCAATCATCGAAACACAAGCGGGTGACGTATCTGCTTACATCCCTACTAACGTAATCTCTATTACCGATGGTCAGATATTCCTGGAAGGTAACTTGTTCAACGCAGGTATCCGTCCGGCTATCAATGTGGGTATTTCCGTTAGCCGTGTGGGTGGTAATGCTCAGATTAAGTCTATGAAGAAAGTGGCTGGTACTTTGAAACTAGACCAAGCCTTGTTCCGTGAGTTGGAAGCATTCTCTAAGTTTGGTGGTGATTTGGATCCTGCTACTAAGAATGTGATTGACAAGGGTGCAAGAAACGTGGAGATCTTAAAACAAGCACAATACACACCGTTTACTGTAGAAAAGCAAGTTGCTATCATCTACTTAGGTACACAAGGTTTGTTGAAAGAAGTAGCTGTTAAGAAAGTGAAAGATTTTGAAGAACACTTCCTAACTGAAATGACTAACAAATTACCTGATGTATTGGCTGAATTTAAGAAAGGTCAATTGAACGATGCTAGCATACAGAAGATGGTTGACTTAGCTAAAGGATTAATTCCTGGTTATAAGTAATCGTTCTTTTTATATGATAATAGTAAAAGGCTAACCAATTGGTTAGCCTTTTCTATTATAGTTTGGTTATAAAGCCATCGAAGTTCTTGTTGAAGGAAACCAATAAGTCTTAACTGAGGTATAAATAATGCTTTACTGACCTTAAATACACCATGTTATTGCAACCTTTACTATAACCAGGTGTATTTTTATATAACCTTGGAAGGCAATGTGAACCAAAATCTAGCACCTTTTCCTTCTGTACTTTCAACCCCAATGTGCCCATTGTTTTTCTCCACAAAGTCTTTGCATAAGATCAATCCAAGCCCGGTACCGTTTTCTCTATTGGTGCCTGGTGTCGTGAACCGTTCATTGGTTTTAAATACTTTAAGGATATTCTCTTCCGAAATTCCTATGCCATTGTCTGTTATATTAATTTCAATCTGATTACCTATTTGTTTTGCAGATACGATAATCTTTTTATTTTTATCACAATACTTAATGGCGTTAGAAATAAGGTTTCGAAGTACTAAATCTATCATGTTTTTATCTGCATGGACCATTAAGTCTTGTTGGATTTCACTCAAAAGCTCAACCTGTTTGTCGTTTACTTGTTTTTCGAATAGTTGTAGCTGGGTGTTTACAAGAGAATATAATTCGAAATTGGTACGTACAATTGGGGTGCCTTTCAGTTGTGCATTGGACCAGAATAATAAATTTTCTACTAATTCCAGCGTGGTTGTTACGCCCTTTACCAATGCAGGGATGATGGTCTGAAACTTTTCTTGTGTTAGATTTCCAGCAGCAAGCAAGCCTAGTATTGATTTTAAATTTTTGAGCGGGTTTCTCAAATCATGTGAAATAATGGCAAGCAATCTATCTTTTAAGCTATTCAGTTCTTCTATATCTGTCGCTTGTTTTTTTATCTGGTTGTTGTAGGCAAACAGGGCTTCATTTTGTTGTATAATCTCTTTCTGTTTATTGCTTATCTCCTCATTGGCCAAATGCAACTGGTTATTAGTTTGTTTCAGTTTGTTTCTAGAATGAAATACAAAGCCTGCAAAGGCAGCAACAAGCAACAATGTTCCTAATATAATCCCTGAAAGGAGCTGCTGCCGCTTAAGTTCGGAATCTTTTCTTTTTTCTTCTGCCTTCAATACAGCCAAATCTTGTTTGCTTCTGTTGTTTTCGAAGGCTTGAACGATGTTGTTATTCGTTGCAGATTGTATGCTGTCGTTTGTGACGATAAAAAGATTTTTAAACTTCAACGCCTCCGCATAATTTCCTTTCTTTTCTAATATCGTACTATAAATATTGTAGGCATCTATCAGGTTCTCCCGAATTTTGGTTACTTCTGCAACCGCTAACCCTTTTTTTACATACAACTCGGCATTGGGTAAATCATTTAGAGAAAGATATATTTTAGCGGATACCAAATATTCCGCAGATAGGGCATATTGGTCATTCCAGAGGAGTGAAAGGCTCATTGCTTTGCCAATATATTCTTTTGCTAAGTCGTACTGTTTCTTGAGATAATATGATTCGGCATAATTAGCATAAATATAATCTAAAAGGTAATTGTTGTTGGATACACTAAGTTTTATAGCCTTGTTGAGGTAATAAATGGCAGAATCGGGATTACCCGATTTAAAGAGTGCATCGGATAGAAAGACCTCACTTCTACAAAGGTTTACAGGTTGATTTAGTAGGGAATAATATTTTACAGACTCCTTATTGTACTCTACTGCCAACATGTAGTTTCCAACATCGGTGTAGCATCCACCCAAGTTTAGTTTGATGCGTGCAAGCGCCTCTATGTCGTGTATGTTGGTTGCAATTTTAAAGCTTTTATTAAAATTAGTAATGGCTTTTGCTATATCTCCAATTTGTTCGTAACCCTGTCCTAGTAAGTCGAGCACTTTTACTTTACGTTGGTCGTCATCAATCTTTTGGGCTAAATTTAGCGCAATCGTACCATAACTAATTGTTTTTTCGGGTTCGGCATCTCTATAAAAAGCTGAGATAGCCAATAAGATATCGATCTTGCAAGTATCAACTTTACAGTTGGCATATATGGACAGTAGGCTATCGCTTTTTTTCTGTTGAGAAAAGATAAAGCTTATGTTTAACAATAAAAACAG
>CAISCV010000109.1 GCA_903883945.1 uncultured Chitinophagaceae bacterium
AATAGTATATTTCAGCAATATAAAAAGGTACAACTTTAGAATATTGCAAATTGTTCTCGGCTACTTTAAAAGCCTTCAACGCCTCTTTAAAATCTTTTTCCCCAAAGGCAATAAAACCAAAGTAGTAGTTAGCTTCTACGTAATTTGAATCTGTAGGAATTTGCCTTATTACATCAAACAAAGGCTTGGCTTCCTTAAATTGTTGCAGTGTGAAATAGCAATAAGCTTTATGAAACTTAGATTCTCCAATTTCTGCATTTGTTAAGTTGTCTATGCCTGCTCTATTGTAATAGGTAATAGCATCGGTATAGTTTTTATTTCTAAACAAGTATTCTGCCAACTGATATGCGAGCTTGTGTTTGAGCGGTGCTGTTTGTTCTAATTCCAAAAACTCTATTGCTTTCCCTTTTATGGTAGCATCGTTTAAGATTAGTCCGCAAGCGATGTAGTAATATTTGCTTTCGAGGGAAATCGATACTGGATAATTTCCATGGCTACCACCATTACTAAAGATACTTTTGAATATGGGATAAGCTAAGCTATATTCCTCTTTTGTATAATATTCTTTTGCTAGTTTATAATCGGCATCAGGATCGCTAGTTATTCTGGTGGATTGCCCAATTGAAGCGGATACAAGTGAAGTGAAAACAAGAATGTTAAGAAATATTTTTATTTGACGATACATAATGATTGCTTGTAATTAAATCAAACTCCATTTAAGACTAGGAGTTTCTAGAGGCGTTTAAAGGTAAAGCTCCTATTTATAGTGCAAACATCGTCATATTATTTGTTAGTAAATAAACCTTCACATTTTCTTTACTAACATGGCATTTCGACGATTAACAAATTGTTGTACGTAATTTATACCTTTTAACGCAATTACAACAATGTATGTCTACACCTTCGTACAGCGTTTGCAAGCAAAGAAAACTCTTGTACTCGGATTGAATAAATCATTAATAAATAAATAAATAATCTATGGATCGCAAAGAGTTTTTATCTCAGTTAGGAATGGGGGCCGCTGGCTTAGTTTTATTTGGTTGCATGGGTGGTTGCGAAAAGGAAACGGTTCCGGCTGCGCCTACCAATGTAAACATCACCTTAGATATGACGACGACTGCTTATGCCAAGTTGTTAACGCCGGGGCAGTTCGCCTATACTAGTAATGGTATTATCGTGGCACTTACGATAGGTACTACTACCAATCCTAGCAAATACTTAGCAGTTTCGCAGTATTGCACCCATCAAGGAGTAACGGTTGAGTTTTTGTCGGGGAGTAGTGATTTCTATTGTACTGCCCATAATTCTAGGTTTAGTTCTACGGGCGCTGTCATGAGCGGCCCTGCTGGATCTGCATTGAAACAATATACCGTTGTTCAAACGGACAACATTCTTACAATTACAGGGTAGTTATTACAGTAAGCGATTCTAAAAAATAGAGTTCTACTCATTGATTTTTTGTTTAAAATAAATTGATGAAATTTTCTTTCTGTAATCATTTCGGAAAGTTTGTGAATGCCTTTTCTTTTATCTTGAAGCCCCACCAAAATTGTGTGTCTTTTTAAAAGGATGGAAGTAAGTACGGTAGAGGATAGATTTAAAAATGAATCAAACCTATAATAGCCTATTGCAATGGGTACAATTTTGGTGTAAAAAGCTTGCTGACTACCTGTAAATTGTCATTATTTATTCTCTTTCTGGTGTATGCTAGAAAAATATTTTCTTCTTAACGCAACGAATGAATGAATAATTGATTTCAATCCCATACATTTGCAGCCCTTATTGCGGATGTGGCGAAATTGGCAGACGCACTAGACTTAGGATCTAGCGCCGTGAGGCATGTAGGTTCGACCCCTATCATCCGCACCACTTCAAAAGCCCCTGGATATTCTCTTAGGGGCTTTTTTTAATCTTAAAACAATTACCCAATCTAGGGATTTTTATTATGGCTACAGTTACAAGAGAAAACATTGGTCTACTTCACGACAAGATTACCGTTATAGTTGCCCCTTCTGATTACACCACATCGTACAAAAAAGGGTTAAGGAAAGTTGCAGAAACTGCAAGTATACCTGGTTTTAGAAAAGGGAAAGTGCCCGAAAGTGTCGTAAATAAAATGTATGGCGAGAAGATAATTTATGATGAAGTATCTAAAATAGCCGATAAAGAGTTAAAAGACTTTTTTGGAAGAGAACAGATAAATTTGTTCTACCAGCCTTTGCCAGTGTCTAGTTCAATCGATAAAATTGACATCGCCAACCTAAAAGAATATGAGTTTGGGTTTGAAATTGGTTTGAGACCAGAGATAAACATAAACCCAGAAGAGATTAAAGTTACACGGTATGTGATTGATATACCGGAATCAATGATTGATGCACAAACTGAAAAGGTTCAATCAGAGCTTGGGACAATGAGCGACCCCGAAACCGTATCATCTGATGAAGATTTGTTGAATGTAACATTTGCAGAAACCGACGCTACCGGAAATTTGATTGAAGGTGGTATTGACAAAGCAACTAGCCTCAATGTAAAACATTTTGCACCCGAATTTAGGAAATCATTGTTTGGTTTAAAAGTAGATGCAATAATTGATGCCTCTTTGAATGTGGCTTTTGATGACATTGAAAGAGGCTATATTCTAGACGAATTTGGTTTAGACAAAGAGGACTTAACTAATGCCGCAAAAACCTTCAAAATAACCATTACTAAGATTGGATTGTTAGAGAAAGCACAACTTAATGAAGTTTTCTTCGAACAAGCTTATCCTGAAAAGGGCATAAAAACAGAACAAGCGTTCAGGGAGCAAATAAAAAGTGAGATAGCCATATTCTTTGCAGAACAATCTCGCAAGCAAATGCATGATCAGATATATCATTATCTATTAGATAATTCCGACATTGCCATGCCAAAAGAATTTTTACTTAAAATGTTGGAGGCCACGGATGACAAACATAGATCGGCAGAAGAAATAGCTAACGACTATCCAGCCTTTGAGAGCCAAACAAAATGGTCTTTGATAAGCGCTCATTTGCAAACTGCAGAGAATGTAATGGTTACCCAAGATGATTTAAAGCAGGCAGCAAAACGAATGTTGTTACAACAATTAGGAGGTCAGGTGCAATTATTTGGGGATAACGACAAATTTCTAGATGATTATGCCGAAAGAGTAATGAAAGATCAAAAATTTGTTTCGGAACAATACTACGTTATCCTTGCCGATAAAATATTTACCTCTTTGGAGACTAAAATAACGGCAATAGAAGAAAGCATAGATGTTGATACTTTTGGCACTAAAGTGCATCATCACCACTATTAATAGATATTTGGGACATCGGGTAGCTATTAATAGTTGGTCTTTTGTTCCTTTAAATAATATTTCGGTTGCAAATGTTTCATCACTTACATTTGTAAATACTCTGTTATGAACAATCTATTACAATACAATACAAATCGTAGCTATCTAGGCTTGAAGGAATATGGAAGACACGTTCAAAAGATGGTCGACTACCTACTTACTTTAGAGGATAGAGGAAAACGGAATCAACAAGCGCAAGCTGTGATTGAGTTGATGGGTTTTTTAAATCCACACCTTAAGAATGTAGACGATTTTAGACATATGCTTTGGGATCATCTTTTTGCTATGAGCGATTTTAAGCTCGATGTAGATAGTCCATACCCTATCCCACAAAAGGAAACATACAAACTTAAGGGCGAACCAATGAAATACCCACGCAGGCATCCCAAGTATGCGCATTTGGGTAAAAATCTAGAACTCATCATAGATAAAGCATTGGCAGAACCTGATGTAGAAAGAAAAGCAGAGTTTGCTAATTCGATTGCCTATTATATGAAGCTAACGTATAATAACTGGCACAAAGAAGTAGTACACGATGATACGATTCGTAATGAATTGAACATCATAACAAAAGGCCAATTGGAATTTAATAGTGTTCCAAATGTTAAGAATAACAGACCTGTTGTCGTAGAAAGAGATGACTATAACAAAGCTAGTAGTGCCAATATTAGCTTAACTACTTTGGGTACCAATGGCCGCAAACAAAGTTTTGGCAACACCCGTAATGGCGAGAGTGCAAGAGCGAGTGGTAACAATAGTACCGGTGGTAGAACAGGAAGAACAGATGGCAGAAATGGGGGTAGTACCAACAACAAGAATAATGGCGGTAGTAGAAATGGGAAAAGTGGGGCTACTAATAGCGGTCGTAGCAGTGATACAAACCGTAACTTTAAGAAGCGGTTTTAATACCACAACCCAAGCTGTTAAAATAACCTACAGAAAATAAAAGGGGTGTTTCAAAGTTAAATTTGAAACACCCCTTTTTCTATTTAAGCTATACCTGTACTAACCTCTTGGTTCGGGTCTAGGTAATAATGCCTTACGACTCAATTTAAATTTACCTGTTTTAGGGTCGATGTCCAATAGTTTTACCTGAATTTTATCGCCTTCTTTTAGTACACCTTCCATTGTTTCTAAGCGGCTCCAGCTTATTTCACTGATGTGCAACAAACCTTCTTTCTTAGGTAAGAACTCAACAAAAGCACCAAACTCTTTAATGCTCTTCACCGTTCCATCATAAACAGTCCCTACTTCAGGAACCATTACAATGCCCTTCACCCAGTTCAAAGCTCTTTCTACCGCTTCTTTATTGCTAGAGAAGATGCTTACTTCACCCGTATTACCTACTTCAGTAATATTGATAGTTGTACCGGTTTCTTTTTGTATTTCTTGAATCACTTTTCCACCTGGCCCGATTACAGCACCAATGAATTCTTTATCAATAATCAACTTAATAACCCTTGGTGCATGTGGTTTAACCTCAATACGAGCACTCGTAATAGTTTCATACATCGCATCTAAGATATGTAAACGGCCACTGCGAGCTTGTGCCAAAGCTTCACGCATCGTATCCATACTCAAACCATCTACTTTAATATCCATCTGAACGCCACAGATACCATCACGTGTACCTGTAACTTTAAAATCCATATCTCCCAAATGATCTTCATCACCCAAGATGTCAGTAAGGATAGCGTATTTGTTGTCTTCACGGGTAATCAAACCCATTGCCACACCACTCACGTGCTTAGGAATAGGTACACCCGCATCCATCAATGCAAGAGAACCTGCACAAACAGTAGCCATAGAAGACGAACCGTTACTTTCTAAAATATCACTCACCACACGTACGGTGTAAGCATAAGAATCACCCGGCATCATTTGTTTCAATGAACGTTGTGCCAAGTTACCATGCCCCACTTCACGACGGCTTTGTCCACGCATCATCTTCACTTCACCTGTACTGAATGGAGGGAAGTTATAGTGCAGATAGAATTTGCTATCTACAGACTTAGCTGCGCTTTCTACCAATAATTCATCTAGTGGTGTACCGAAAGTTACGGTGGTTAATGATTGTGTTTCACCACGCGTAAACAGAGAAGAACCGTGTGGTCCAGGAAGAATATCTACTTCCATAGCTAATGGACGAACTTCATCCAGCTTTCTGCCATCCAAACGGAAACGGTCATCTATAATCATACTTCTCACCACTTCCCATTGAAGG
>CAISCV010000110.1 GCA_903883945.1 uncultured Chitinophagaceae bacterium
AATTGAGTTGCTTGTTAAGGATTTAAAATTGGGGTCAATGATTAAATCTATGATACTTTCACAGGTTGAGAGCATTTTTTCTTTAAATCCTTTGTCAATAAAAACAGGAGTTTCAGCAAGCCGGAATTCAATAGAGCCGGGGAATTTGCTTTTAATCCTTTCAAGAAAAGCATTATACTTTGCAATTGTAAAATTTTCATTAAAGCTTTTGCGAATGCCTGCGATCATGTGTTGAGTTTGATTGTTTCTTGAAAGATTTGAAGTTATTCAACATAATTGAATTTACAATGAAACTCTCTTTTCTAAATAGCTACTGTAATTACTTTTAAGCAAGCCAACAACAATCTTATCGATGGGTAAATTTACAGTTTCTTCTGATAAATCATCCCATTTTATCCAACGCAATACTTCACTTTGCCCATTGGGGGCTGCTATTTGTTCTGGCCTAAAATCAAAAGGAATAGTTTTAGTATCTAATCTAATTGTATTTATACTTTTTGCGAAATAATAAATTGCTATGATTTGCTGGCTACTATTAAATGCCGATTGTTGGTAATAATCTGTTGTATATATGTGATCTCCAATGATAACATCCAGCCCTGTTTCTTCTTTGAATTCTCTTTTTAAACAGTCTTTTGTGCCTTCTCCCAACTCCAAACCTCCTCCAGGGAATTTAGTAAAGTAATTACCTCTAATATATTCATCGCTTACTAGAATCCGTTTCCGGTCATCCATCAAGATTCCGTAGACTCGTATAGTGATAGATGTTATAGAGGAAGTAATATTGAATTTCGTAGCAATTTCGTTTGTTTGGGGGGCGTCTCTTTTCATAATTAACTCATTTATGTTATGGTTGTTTCTTAATAATTGGATCTTTAATCAATTTTGGTGTTTCTGTCCTAGCAAAAACAAGTTTATCACTTAGATGCGGAATGATTTTTTTCATATCATTAAGGTCGCGACCTGTTCCATCATTAAATTTCCATGTTTTTCCATTGTCTTCGGATATTGCTAGCAGTGTTGATTTAGAAATGATACTTCCATATTGCATTTTAGTGTCAGTTATTTGCTCTAAAGTACATTGAAACTCAAATCCAACCTTCAAGATGGATAATACGTCTCCAATTTTTATAGATTTTATTTCACGTCCTTGTTCAGCCATTTGTTCGTCGGAAGTTTGCAACAATTTCAGTACCCTTTCCTCAGTCATTTTACTGAGTTTCCCTTTTGGAAAGCCTTCTATGTTTGTGTATTGCATAACTGTTTTGTAATCTTTTTTTATACTAGCGTCAGTAAATATCTTAGCTTGAGCACGTACGGTAGTTAATTGTTGTGTATACTGTGCCTTTGACATTATAACCATAAAAAATAAAGCAAAAACTAGAGACGCTAACTTGTTCATAATTCAATATGTTGTAAAGTAATAGAATTTTATGCGAGGAAATATACTTGTCAGCAAAGCAACGGCTTTTATTTCATTATTTACGCTACCATTTGGTTAAAATAATTAGAAGTAAAGAAATGATAAATCTACATTGGGTATAAGTTCGCCATCTTAATAGTTATCAAAAAAAAAGCCTGTTTACAATTAAGTAAACAGGCTTTCTGATGTTTGTTTCGTATCTATTTTGATTGATTGTAAGCCTTTACTGAGAAAACATAGTTTTCTATTTTCTTTACTTGGGTCTTTCTTTCTTCTCCTTTTATAATTGAACTCATTGGGAGTTTGATCTTTTGGAAGGTTGTATCTTCTTTCTTTAAATCCTCGATTAAAGAATAGAGGTTTTTACTTTTTATGGCAAATGTTACTCCGTCTGCTTGTGTTTGTTTTGAACTAAGTATTCCAATTAATTCCCCTTTTTTATTAAATACGGGTCCTCCACTATTACCTGGGTTGGAATTCATTTGAATTTGATAGCTGGTAGTATCTCCATTTAGTCCAGTATTAGAACTTAAATAGCCTTGGGTGTATGTAATATCTGTTTTGGGGTAGCCCAATGTAAATATTTCTTCCCCCAAATCGGCGCTTGTTTTATTTATACTATATGGTAAAGATTTGATTGTCTTGAAATCTTCATCTTTAATTTTTAAAATTGCCAGATCTTGTTTGTTATCTACAAAGACTATTTCAGCATTAAACTCGTCGCCATCATTATTCACAACAATAGCACTTGTACCCTTCAAAACGTGTGCATTAGTTACAACAAAGCCTTTTCCATCAATCAAAAAGCCCGATCCACCGCTGATTAAGTTGGCATTTTTAGGTAACTTGCTTTTCACTTCGTTAATAATACTTCCTTGTACTTGTTGGTTCTTTTTTAAACCAGCTAATTCTTGACTAAGTTGTTGAAGATTCTTACTACTTAAAACAGGAGAGAAATAGGAGAATAAACCACTTGTTACCATTGCGATGGCGCCTCCAACAGATGCTGCAATTAATATATCTCTTTTGTATTTGTGGTAAAGTTGTACTACTTTACCTAATGGTTTTACATTGGAAGCATTGTTGATGCCCCCTTCTTGAAGGATTTTGTTGTGAACGTCATTCAAAATGTGTTTAAAATTTCTTCTGTGTTTGTAAGAATCAAGCTGGTGTAACAACATAGAGTGTTCTACGACCATCTGATCTATTTCAGGCGTGTTTTTTCTTAGTTGTTCGAAGTAAGAAAGCTCGTCTGGCAACATGCTACCATCTAGGTATCTCTCAATAGTTTGTAATATTAAAACATCGTCGTTCATAATCGATAGAATTATCTAGTCTCCTATATTGTATTGTGTAAAGAACAATTTCTTCAATCTCATCAGGCATTTATATTTCTGATTCTTGGCATTGTCCGCATTAGTGTAGCCAAAATCTTTGGCTAGTGTTTGCATGTCTAAATCTTTTATATAAAAACCTTCTAATAAACTCTTACATGGTTCACCTAAACTATTAAGAGCCCTGTCCATGATAGTAAACTCTGCGTTTCTCTTTAAATGCGTTTCAAGGTCTTCTTCAACTGAGACTGTATCTTCAAGACTATCAATCTGATTGGAGTATTTGCCGTATTGTTGAAGCCGTTTAAGCCAGAGCCTCCTGCATATGGAATATACATACGTGTTAATTTTACAAGTTAAAACAAATGATTCACTTTGTGCTTTTTCATACAGTGCAATCATTGCTTCCTGGAAAATATCCATTGCATCGTCGTAAGAGCCATTATTATTGATGATATAAGACTGTATTATGTTGAAATTATTTTTGTATATAATTTCGATACTTCTCGAATCATCATTTGCTAAACCTTTCAGTAATGCTTGTTCGTTTATTTCCGCTTTCACTGTTATTCTTTATACTGTTAAGTGATTAAAAGTAACCCAAATCAGGGTAAAAAATATTTTAAAAAAAGTTTTCATTTGATGGGTTACCTTTTATGACCTTTAGGTATTAATTACAAATTCACTCACAATTTAAAGCTTTTTAAAATGAAAAAATTATTATTCGTTCTTGCAATTGCTTCTTTCGCTGCTTGCAAAAGTGGTGCTGATGCATCTAAGACTGCTGATTCTACAAAAGTAGATTCTTCTAAAGTTGCTGTTGATTCTACTAAGAAAGATTCTTCTAAAGTAGCTGTTGATTCTACTAAGAAAGATTCTACCAAGAAATAAGCAAAAACTTATTGTGATTACTACGTGGTTTAACAAGCTTGTAGGGTAGTAATCAATTAACTCTTTTCATATGGCAAGCAATCGTTAGAGGTCGTCCTGTTTCTACAGGATGACCCTTTTTGTTTTTGGACATTGCCATTCAAGTCAATTCACTAAGAAACTTCATCGTATCTATTCCATCTGCATAATCTGTAAGACTTGGCTTTTGCGCATTACCAAAATTAATATATCCTTTGCCCACTATACATTGTTTGGATTCGTTTCTAGCCAAACTTGTTGCAATCGCTTCTTTACTGTCATAAAATTCATAGTTAACCTGACTAACAGGAGAGAATATTGCCTGATCTTCCGTTAGTATGATAGAACTATTTGTCATATAGAACTTTCGTCCCATCATTAATATCGCTAATTGGTAGTCGTAGTTGTGTTTATATTTATGAAACTCGAAGTAGAACTCATATTTTTTTAGAGCCTCTAATAAAGGAACAAAATCGTATCCTTTTGGTACGTATAGTTTCGTTACATTACGGCATCCTAGTCCAAAATACATCTGAATGTCATCTGACAAGTTGGCGAGGTCTGTTTCGCTCTCGGTACTGTCTAATATTGCTACAGAGGTTCTGTTCTTCCTGATGATATTGGGGTATTTCCCAAAATAAAAATCAAAATATCTGCTGCTATTGTTGCTTCCTGTGGCGATGTAAGCATCACAACCTTTTAGATTCTCCTGAAATGTTACGTATTCTGTAGATATTCTTTCATCCCATTCTGTGAGTTTAGCTACAATATGTTTAATCAGAACAGCATCTTTTGAAGATGCCTTAATAGTTTGCTTATATCCACTTATAAATACGCACAGAAAGTCGTGAAAGCCTACTAAGGGAATGTTTCCTGCCATTACTATCCCAATATTCTTGTTAGAAACTGGTGTGTCCTTTACTTTATAACTGTTTGCCCACGTTATTAACAGGTTCTTTTCTAAAAAATTATTGGCAATGTTTAGAATGGCTGTGTCTATGAATATCTTAGTAAACCAAGCGTTCTCACGCTCAGCTCGCTCTTTGATATTGTTCCATTCTTCTTCATCACTTAACAAATAAGTACCTAGTTTTTCTGCAATTTTTAACCTTTCTTGTAAATTCATTTTTTTAAAATCAATTAAGTCATTTATTTTTACCGCCAAATAAATTCAAAAGTACAGATATGGCTATTAAAATAACAGATGAATGTATCAATTGTGGCGCTTGTGAGCCAGAATGTCCAAATAATGCAATTTATGAGGGCGGTGTAGAGTGGGCAATCGTAGATGGTACGTCAGTTAAAGGATCTTTTGTTCTATTAGACGGAACAGTTGTAGATGCGGCGGCAAAGTTTGCGCCAATGAGTGTAGATACTTACTACATTACTCCAAACAAGTGTACAGAGTGTCAAGGCTTTCATGAAGAGCCTCAGTGTGCTGCAGTTTGTCCGGTAGATTGTTGCGTTCCCGACGAACTATATGAAGAAACCGTTGAGGCGTTATTAGAGAAGAAGGATAAATTGCATATTTAACAAAAAATAATTTGAAAACATAACGGCAATTAGATTTTTTCTCTACTTTTATGTTTTAATAATGTTGCTGTCATTGGCAACTTCTTTAACGGAAGGTGATATTTCCTCCCATAAAAGGTGAAAAAACATAGATTGTTTTTCACCTTTTGCATTTAATTAATCTAAAATTTCTCTACCGATTGATTTTTCTATTTAAACCTAGATGCTATATTTGTGAAGTCATTCATTCGTTTTATTAAAATAATTATCTGTGGGATACGACAACAACGAGAAGAAATTTGTGCCGATTTATGAGAAAAAGGTAAGAGCAGGCAAAAAAAGAACCTACTTTTTTGATATTAAGGAAACGAGAAATAACAGTTACTCTCTCATTATCACCGAAAGTCGAAAACGTTTCGATGACAGAGGCTATGACAGAAGCAGTATCTATATCTATCAGGAAGATATTAATAAATTTGCAAAAGGTGTTGCTGAAGCGATAGATTACATTAAAACCGAATTGCTGCCCGACTACAACTTCGATCAGTATGACAACGATTATGATGAAAATGGCGAAGGATATACGCCTCAGGCGCCTGCAGAATCCGTTATCGTTGTTCCTGCTCCAAAAGAGGAAGTTTTAGAAGATGAGCAACCTTCTACAACCATTACTTCTTCATTAAACACAGAAGAAGTTGATAAATGGTAATTCTGGATAAATAGTCTTGTTTATTTCTTTACAAGATATTTAGACTGGCTTCCGTATAGTAAAATGAATAGTACTGTAACCGCTATGCCAACGTAGGCACTCCAGCCAGAAGTAACAAATGCAATGCCTACAAACATGGTGTAACCGATGTAGGGAACTATCGATCCTACTATATAGCTGTAAAATCCACTCTTTTTGAGTTGTCTCATTTCGATAGCACCATAAATACATAAGAGACAGCTTAAAATGGAGATAATTGCTATTGGTATTTTGTTAGCATCGACCTTTCTCAACAGGTCTAAGGCTTCGGGATTATACATTTTCTTTACAAATTCTGGGAATTTCTGGAACTCTGGTTTGTTTACCATTTCTTCCATTTTGGCAAGGTTGTCTGCACTTTTAAAGAAGCTCCAAATGCCAGATATAATGCCCATTCCACTTCCAATAAACGTTAAAATGGTTAAAACATTTAAACCTGAGGGCAGTTTGTTTTCATCAAATGCACTTTCGAAATCAGTCATAATTGATAGTTTTTAGATTCTTTTATCTAGTAAAGATAATAGTGCCAATTTATTTTTCCTATTCTTTTTTTCCTGATAAAATCGTCTTCACTTCTTTTCCGATTCCGATAAAGGTGTAGTGATTGAGTGGGAACTCCAGGAATACGTGCAACATACTCAACAAAAACAAGGCATAGAATCCTGTTCTATAGCTGATGGCATACAATAGTACTGCTATTGCCCACAAAACAATAATTGCAGTCATTCTTTTCTTAGACACTTCATTCCACTTTATAACCGATGTTTTAGAAAACCAGTTCAGATAATGATACGTGTAAGCAAACGCAATAAAACGCATCACTGCTACTGCTTTTGGAGCGGTATAAAAGTCGATGTCAGTCTTTTTGAGGGTGCCAAAGCCAAAGAGATTATAGATAGAAGTGTTTACATAGCCAAACAAAGTGTAGGACTGTCGCCCATAATTGGTGATTGGCAAGCCGAAGTTATTGGGCATGAACAAGAAGAAAGTGGCGGCACAGGCAATAAAGATGACCAATGAAATAAGGCCGGACAGACTACGGCTTTTGAGTGCACCAAACAGTATGAATGTGCCTGTAAATAGGAATACGTGTACGAGGGTAGGCGTCCAAACAGCGAAAATAAGAAAGGAATAGCTGTGAAAAGCATTGAAATTAAACACTAGAGAGATGATAAATGCCGCTGCTGCCAGCAAGAGTTTGGTTGTTTTACTTTGAATAAATAATAGAATAAGCGCATATACAAACCCGGAAAATACAATGCTTGCAAAAAATTTGTTGGGTAGAGAAGTATTGTCAAATTTGGCCACCGTAAGCAAAAAAACAAGCAGCAGCAAAAGAATCATATCATCTTTAGACCGGATGAAGTAATTTTTTTTATCTAACCAGGATATTTCTGTGAGGTAATGTAGCGGGCCAAGCACGGCATATGAGAAAAGGAATAGTTCGAAGGGTAGGATATAGGCGGCTACCAAACTAATGAGCATCAAACCTATGTTTAGATAGTTTATCCACTCACCTTCGGACTTTCTATTTGTATTATTGATGTGGAAATTCATGCGCCGTGTATTGTTTGATTGCAAATATCCATTTATACTTGTTAAGTACCCTTTTGTATTTCTGTTTTATTTGTTTGATGGAAAGTTGATATGGATAATGTTTTGTTTGGTTTCCTCTGAATAGATGGAAGGATTATGTGATTTGTTATAAATATCGGTGAGAGTGGACCTATTGGTATTATGTAACCGAGCGTGGTTGTGTATAGAAGGAGATGGACTGATTATACATAAAAGACTGCTTCGTGCCTCGCAGTGACGTAGACTTGTATCTGGGAGATTTCTCCTAGGGTTACAATGACGTGGATTGGGTTTGGAGTCGGTTAAATTAATAATTTATAAATTTGCTACTTTAATAAGACGGATATTAATATCCAATGTCGTTTAGTTAAGGGAAGTTGGATTATTACATTTGATTTTATTTCTATAAAATAAGGGTTCCCTTGTTTGAGTTAAGTGATTGATGGAAACACTTTCACAGATTACAGACTTCAGGTTTGATTTAACGAATG
>CAISCV010000111.1 GCA_903883945.1 uncultured Chitinophagaceae bacterium
CCTGACAAAAAATCTCAATCAATCTTAAGGAATTCAATAACATGGAAATACTTTTCCATGGTAACGAATTGGTCGTATTGGTAAGTATTTATACTTCTCATATTGGAATGAAAAAAGAATAACATCCAAAACTCACGTTAATTAACTACCTACCGGACAAACCAGCCAAACAAACCATTTACGGAAAAGTAAGTAGTAATGAAATCCCACATTATAAGGATACTAAGAAGCTTCGATTTTTAAAGAGTGAAATAGACCAATATCTAAAGCAAGGGCGAAAGAAAACAAGTTTTGAATTACAGGCAGAAGTCGAATCGGCAACTGATGCTTTTTTAGGTAAAAAAAGAGGAGGTAGTCGTGGAAACTAACCAAACTACCCCCGTTAATTCTTCTAGTACTAATCATGCCGAAGATAAGAAAATTAGCCCAGAGTTTGATTACACAGGTTTTACTAAAGATGATTTTAAAGCGGAAGGCGATTCATTAGCCTCAGACCCATTAGATTCAATTGTTTCAAGTTGTAGGGTTGACCTAAATGAACCTTTGCAGCCCGCTCCTATTGCAATGTATATAAGAAGCGTGGGGGAATTTATTCCATTGTTTACTAAGGGCAATTTCTCTATTGTAACAGGTGCAGCCAAAAGCAGAAAATCATTCTTCCTTTCCATGCTTATGCTCGCAGCAATAAAGGGGGCATTTGGGATTTTAAGTTGCCCATCAGTTGGCGTTAATATACTGTTTGACACAGAGCAAAGTAAATACAAGGTTCAACAAATTGGTAAACGAATACAAAGGTTGTTAGGTTCTAAAAGTACTGAAAATTTTATTATTTACTCTTTGAGGACACTTGAACCTTCTCAAAGGCTTGCATTAATCGAAAGGGTACTAAGCACTACCCCTAATATAAATTTTGTTGCAATAGATGGAATTGTTGACTTAAGTATAGACCCAATACTTCAAGCGGATCAGGCTACTCAAATAGTAAGTAAATTAATGCAATGGACTGAAAATTACAATATTCATATTGCTTGTGTACTCCAGTACAATAAAACGGTACAGACACTTTTAGGGCATTTGGGGAGCTTTTCCCATAGAAAGGCTGATGCAGTTATTCAGGTGGCTAAAAATACTGATGATAATAGTGTTTCATTGGTTGAAGCAGTTGATTGTAGGGAAAAGGAGTTTGAGCCATTTGCATTTTCTGTTGATGAATCTGGCAATCCGTACATTATTGAAGATTATCAATATGTGAAGAAAAGAAGCGACAGGAAACATGAAAAGAATAAACCGTTTCTTCCCTCCGATTTGAATAGTAAACAACATATAGCAATTATTGATGAAGTTTTCAGAGTAAATCAAAGCCAACAAAGGGGTGAACTTGTGCCTACAATCAAGGCTTCATTGAAATCTATTTTAAGTAAAGAAGTGGGAGAGAGTAAGATAAGGGACTTTGTTACTTATTACTTACAAAATGAAATGATAAGAAAGGTAGAACCACCAAAGGGCTACAGTTATTACGTGAAAGTTTCATTTGATGATTTAGATAATAAAGACAGAGTAGATACTGATTTTAAGTAGTAATAAAATTGTGTTAGTATGTTAATGAAAGTAAGTTAACACACTCTACACGTTAACCGTGTTAGTATGTTAATGCCCCCTTATATATAAGGGGCAGTTAACACAGTAACACACTTTAAAAGTATAATTATGAATAATTATAGATTTACGCTGGAAAGGAGCAGCAAGAAATTTAACTGTCCAAGTTGTGGCGAAAAAAGGTTTGTTAGATACATTGACACAAAAACAAAGGAATACTTATCCGAACAATATGGGAAATGTGACCGACAAGATAATTGTACTTATTGGCTTGACCCATACAAAGATGGTTATTCTAAAATGATTTTGGAGCAAGAAAGAGGGAACGATAAGGGAACATGTCAGCCAAAACAAAACATAAAGCCCAAATCTATTCCACTATCAAAGCCTATTTCATTCACAGACCACGAAACGATGAAAAAAAGCCTAACAGCTTATGAAACAAACCACTTTATAAAGTTCTTAATTGATTTGTTTGGTGAAGATGTTACAAGCGGACTGATAAGCAAATACTACATAGGCACTTCAAAGTATTGGGATTGTGCAACTGTATTTTGGCAAATTGATAGTATTGGAAAGATTAGAGCGGGTAAAATAATGCAATACAGCCCCATTACGGGCAAGAGAGTTAAAAAGCCGTTCGATTGTATAACGTGGGTACATACAACACTTAAAGAGCCTGATTATAACCTAAGGCAATGCTTGTTTGGGGAACACTTGTTGAAGGGCAACAGCAAGCCCGTTGCAATAGTAGAAAGTGAAAAGACGGCAATAATAGCAAGTGTTTATTTACCTCAATTTGTTTGGTTAGCAACAGGAGGAAAGGACAACTTTAATGCTGAAAGATGCAATGTTTTGAGGGGTAGAAAAGTTGTTTTGTTTCCCGATTTGTCAAAGCCAAAAGAAAACAAACCTTCAACTTTTGATAAATGGAGCGACAGGGCTAAGGAACTTTCACACATTACCACCTTTGCAGTGTCCGACTTATTGGAGCGCAAAGCACCGGAAGAAGATAGACAACAGGGCTTTGATTTAGCCGATTACTTAATAAAGTTTGATTACAGGGAGTTTATACAGCAATCTCAAACAAGCCCACCACCAGCAGAAGTAGCCGCCCCTATAATTGAATTAGAGCCTGATATAGAGCCTCAAATAGATATGTTACAATATCATAAGGAGCAAGCGATTAAGGACTTCAATAAGTCCTATTACAAGGCACAACAGGGCGCAACACTAGATAACTATCTGATTAGTTGGTTCGATTCAATGAGCGGTATATTAGCTAGTGACAATATTAATAAGAACCAATTTTTTAACTATCAATTAAACTAAGGCAATGAATTGGAAGCAAGAATTAAGACAGCTAAAATTGTCGCATACAGAAAAGCATCATCCCGACTTCTACAAACTTTCAGGTGGATCTAAAATGAAAGTTAAGGCTTATAAGGATACAACTACAAATGGGCTTACTAATTCGATTATGGACTTTTTGAAGTTCAACCGACATTATGCTAACCGTATTAATTCTATGGGCTTAATGAGGAAGATAAACGGCGAAATGAAATACACACCATCATCCACACGCAAGGGAGTAGCAGATATTCACTCAATAATAAATGGTAAGCATTGCAGTATAGAAGTAAAGTGTAAGGCTACTAATGACAGAATGAGTAAGGAGCAGACCAGGGAGAGGGCATTAATAGAAAGTTCAGGAGGTATTTATTTTATTGCTGAAGATATGGAAAGCTTTATTAATTGGTATTATCAAGCATTTAAAAAATAAACATTATGCGTTTACAGAATTTACACAAGTTATTTTCATTGAAGAGGGTTTGCAAAATCATCGCAAAGAGGGATGGCATTAAGATCACCGAAAAGCAAGTACACTTACTGTATTTATTTACAGTAATATACGGCGAAATCAACACAAACAAGATAAGGGCTAAAATGGATTGGCTCGCAATGCCTTTATCGTCAAGAAGTACCCGTTATAATTTAGGTAAACTTTTAGAGTATGGGCTAGTAACCAAAAAGATAATATCAACTACACAACACCCTACTTTAAATGGTGGTAAACACGTTTGGACTATTACACCGGATGGAATGATTTTACTTGAAAATATTGAGACACAAATCAGAAAGATGCGCCCTGATAAATAAGCAATCCTAGTGAGGTTGTTTCTCTTTTGGAAGTTGCGGTAAGTTGTAAGGATTATTTGATTGTTTTATCCCCTTCACCTTGTTTATCGCTTTCACTATTATTAACGCTTTCTTCAAGTTTTCGCTTGATAGCGGTGTAATCGCTTCCGATTCTTGCTTATTCCCCTCTTTAGATAGTTTTTCTTTCATACTCTTTAGCTTTATTCAAAAGTAATGGCTTTACTTTGTTTTTGTAATTTTTAATCATCAAATTCAAAGCATGAAAAAGTATCTGTTTATTGTTTTTATTGTTTTTGCATACAATGGGGCTATTGCTCAGCAACTTGATTTACAGAAAATTGAAAAATTGGTAGGTAGTCATACTGTAGATGCGGATAATTATTTTTTAATTAATGGGTGGGATTTGATAGATATTGATACATCGGAAGCTACTCGTGAGTTTTGTACTACATATTCAGATATATCGTATTTGATACAGAAAGAATGGATAAAAGAACATTATCATAAATTATATAAAGATGAAAAGGTAGCAGAAGATACAATACGATATCAAACTTACGTTTCTTATACGGTTTATAATGTCCAAAAAAATATGTATAATAATTTTACTAGAAAAACTTATCGAAATAAAGAAGGGTTGAAGGTATATGTAATCTCTAGAGGGTGGAATTGTTTCTGTATTTCTTTTTATTGCAATAAGGATTGGTTTACTTATCTATTAAATACGCTGATTAATAGTTCAGAAAGTGAACAAATAATCGATAATAGTATGGCACCAATTCCAATGAATTATAATAATTTACTTTTATTATCAAGATTTCATCGAAATGCTGCCATTTATGAAATTGATAAAAATATTTCTAATACTAATAATGAGAACTCTTCGCATTTGTTTCTTTTATATAGTCACCCTTAAAAAACTTTTAGCAATTGAATTAAACAAATCCATCAAAAAAACTAAAGGACAAAGGCAGTAAACTAAACTATTGCTTTTGTCCTTTTTTTGTTGCTAAGAATTGTGTAGTGTCGGAAATGTGTCGAAATGACCAAAATAAAAAAGGGCTTCAATTACTTGAAACCCTTGCTGTGATTGAGTGGGAGTTGACGGGTTCGAACCGCCGACCATCTGCTTGTAAGTCCGAGTTCATACCCTATTCTTACTTTCCAATGCCTTCTTTTACTAAAATAATTAACCATTTTAAACGGTAAATCTTCTTTTATCTTCTTTTATTACTACTTTACTTAGTTTTTATTCGTATCTTTATGGTCGCATTTGTGGTCGCAATGCTTAATACTAAAAGGAATGTCAGAGCAAAAAGTTACAGTTAGTTTTTACCTAGAAAAGACAAAACCCAATGCAGAAAACAAGTGCTTAATAAAGATGGTAATTTATTGCAACCCCAATAAAAAGAGGTTTTCTACTAATTGCCACGCTACAATAGAAGAATGGGAAAAGCTAAATAATTCTAATTTAAGGGATGCAAACCTAAAAGGGATCAAGGCAATACTAAATGTAAAACAACAGAAAGCAGAAAAAATAATAGCTGGATTAATCCCTTTTTCTTTTGTTGCTTTTGAGGAATCATTCTACAGCAATTCCATTGTAAACAAGAATACAGCCTTGCAATTTTGGTTTGATAACTACATAGCCAAGCTTCATGCAAAGGGTTGTGTTGGCACTGCTATAGCCTACAAGACCACTATCAATTCAATCAACCTTTTCAAGAAAGGCTTGCACCTTCAAGATATTACCCCAGCACTTTTAGAAGAGTATGAAACCTTTTTGTTAAGCACTAAAAAATCATTGACTACCATTAGCATTTATGTTAGGCAGCTTAGGGCAATTATAAACCAAGCTATTACCGAAGGCGTATTTCCACAGGAGAAATATCCATTTAGAAAATATGAAATCCCTAAAGGCAGAAATGTAAAAAAGGCTTTGCCGAGTAGCGATATAAACAAGCTTTTGAATTACAAGCCAGTAAAAGAAGATGAAAAGAAAGCCCTTGATTTTTGGATACTTTCTTATTTATGCAGTGGTATCAACTTTGCCGATATTATAGAATTAAAGCCAGAAAATATCGAAGGCGATTATTTGCACTTCGTTAGGGCAAAAACAAAAAATACTAAGAAAAAAGACTTACGCCCAATAAAAGTAGGGTTACACCCCAGGGCTTTGGAAATTATAAAAGAATGGAAAAATACGGATTTTACAAACCCATATTTATTTCCAGTATTAGAAGTTGGCATAACTCCAATAACAGTCAAACATCGCTGTCAGAGGTTCATTAAGTGGGTAAATAAGCGCATGGAAGCTATTCGCCAAGATTTGGGTATAGAGCAAAAAATAGGCACTTATGCAGCCCGTCATTCATTTTCAACGGTAATGAAACGTAAGGGTGTTTCTACAGAATTTATAAAAGAGTCACTCGGTCATAGTTCCGTGGCTGTTACTGAAAACTATTTGGATAGCTTTGCCGATGATGTAAAACTAGAATATACAAACTTGCTTACCAATTTATAATAACTATAATAATGAGTACCCCATTAGATTTTATACATAGGATTTTGTTTTTGGACTTGAGACAATTATGTGATAGCAATTCTACTGAAGCTAAGTTCAAATCGTTATTAATTGATATAAGCGAGGAACATTATATTTTCCAACCCAGCTATCAAACAGATTTTCCGAAGCCGCTTACTTCAAAACGAAAATACTTTTTGCGCCTGATTAATAATGACACCATTTCTTTTTTAAATGCCCTTCATAAAAACATAAATGATTCTTTAAACGATAACGAGAAAAAGTACTGGATAAGTTTAACCTTAAAAATGGCTACTTCTCAAAAATTAAAAGATACTAATTCTATCATTTCTGAAAATAACTACGAACTTGAATTATTAAACTCTTCCGATAAATCCATCAGAAGTGATACAGGGATGCTAGATAAAGTATTTATATACAATTATCTAAAACAAGAGCTTGTAAGGGTTTACTTTGAAATTCAGGACACCTATTCGAATTATATTAACCCGGAAGAAATATTGACACTAGCAAATCTGTATGAAATTTATTTCAATGAAAATTTGCCGTCCAAATCCCCATTCTTAGATGCCGATAAAATAAACTTACCTACTCCGTTATCAAAGACAATACCTAAAGAAGCGAAGCCAGTATTTAAAGCTATTAAAGGAGACTTTAGGGGTACGGCAAAAATATTGGACTATGTTACCATCGTAAAGAATCCAGATTATTTTGCCCAATTTGAGGAAAGCCTATTTATCCATGACTTTATCAATAAGGATTATAATTTCAAACCCATCCACAACCAAATAAACCAACTTGCTTGTATTTATAATGCTTTAATCAAAAAAGGTTATTTCAATACTCGAGATTTCAAGAAAAAGAAAACTATTAAACCAATTGATGTTCGCAAATTTCTAGACGACCGTTATAACGCCAATTTAGAAAAGCAATTTAGAACCTTTGCCAGTGCTCATGCAAGAGTTTCAGAATTTATCAGTGCCACCTTTTGGATAGATCAATTACCCGCTTGTTAAATTTCGGAAATTTGCTTTCAAATTTCTATTTCAAATTTCCACTTTTTTATTGTAATCCTTTACAGTAAAGGCTTTCGCCATTTACAAATTTCCACTTTCGCCATTTCCAGCCCCCATTTACCACATTTACAAAGTCATAGCAACACTGTGATGATAACTGGCCAGTTGTGTTTTTTTAATTTATAACTTTTTACAAAATGGAAGAAGTAATTAAAAGGCTAGATAAAATAGCGGCCTTATTAGAATGTCAAAATTTGGCACAAAAAACACTGTTCAATTTTAATGAAACATGCCAGTATCTGGATGTAAGCGAGTCACATTTGTATAAACTTACAAGTGCCAGGCAAATCCCCCATTTCTGCCCACAAGGCAAGAAATTGTATTTTAAACGTGAAGAGCTAAACGAATGGCTGCAAAGAAATAGGCAATTGACTACTGCCCAAGTAGAAGCCAATGTTGAGTTGGAATTATCAACCCAAAAAAGGAAAAAATAAGTTCCCTCACATTTTAAAAGTTCAGTAATGGCAACAAGTACAATTTTCAAAAACTTTGCAACTCCTGTAGGAAATAAATCTTTGATACTAATTTCAAAGGATATTGCTTCCGATAAGTACAAAGCAGAAGTAGAGGAAATACAATCACTGTTAGCCCAAGGAAAAGTAAAGGAAGCTGCTGAAAAAAAGCAGCAGCTTCCAGCTTTTACGCCTTCGGCTACCTTCACAGACAAAAGGTTATTACAACATTTAGAGCATTACAGTGGCTTTGTTCATTTAGACTTTGATAAGCTTACACCCCTTCAAATGGAAACAGCTTTTCAAACCATTGCATCTATTCCATTTACATTTCTTTGCTTTCGTAGCCCAAGTGGCAACGGCCTAAAAGTTTTTGTAGAAGTTAGTACAGATGCTTTGCACCATGACATTGCTTATAAGCAAGTGCAACTTTTCTATGAAGAAAAAATAGGCATCCCTTCCGATTCTAAATGTAAAGACATTACAAGGCTTTGCTTTATGAGTTACCATCCAGAGTTATACAAGAATATCAGCAACCAGAAATTTACGGTAATACTTCCTAAAATAATGGAAATTGCTCCAAAGCTTGATATTCCTGTCATTGCAAAAGTGGAAGAAGTAAAAGAAGAAGTAGTAGAAGTAGATGATACAGAATTGAAAAAATCATTACTAGAATGCAAAAGGTTCACAGAGCAGAAAAAGGAGTATATCGAAGGAAGTAGAAATGAGTTTATTTATACACTCGCATCCAACTGCAATCGCAAGGGTATAACTCAAGATGTTGCTTTACAATTTGCTCAGTCAAACTACGATTTACCTGATAAAGAGATTGTCGCATCTTTCAAAAGTGCTTATTCCAATCATTCAGCAGAATTTGCAAAGTTTGCAAACCCTGCAATGTTGCAAAAAGAGGACAACACTTTAGAAGAATCAGCAACAAGCAAAATTCAAAATACAAAACCTACTCAACCCATCCCAGACGACGATCCTTTAGAAGATTATTTAAAAAGTACGCCAATGATACCTGATGAAGTGTTTTCAGCTTTGCCGCACTTATTAAAAGAAGGTGCAAGGGCTTTTACAGATAAACGCAAAAGAGATGTGTTTTTTACTGGGGCAATTGCAATCATCAGTGGTTGCTTGCCAAATGTCACAGGTGTATATTTTCAAGAAAGGGTCTATCCACATTTATACACTTTCATTATTGCCCCGGCGGCTAGTGGTAAAGGAGTTCTCAAAAATGCCAAAAGGCTTGCAGACAAATACCATCAAAAGATTTTGCAAAAAAGTAAGGATGCGCAAAAAGTTCACGAGGCAGCAATGTCAGAATTTAAAATGTTAGAGCGCAGCAAAAAGCCAACGCAATCAGTTCCAGAAAAACCGTTAGCACCACCTTTTAAAATCGTATTTATCCCAGCCGATTGTAGTAAAGCTCGGATGATAGAGCATTTAAAAGCCAATGATGGTCAAGGGATTATATGCGAAACCGAAGCAGACACTATGAGTAGTGCTAAAAAGCAAGATTGGGGCGACTATTCTACCATCCTTCGTGCTGCATTTCATCATGAAACTATTGCTAGTACCCGAAAAACTGATAATCAATACGATGAAATCAACGAACCTCGTTTGGCAGTAACCCTTTCAGGTACGCCCGCACAAGCTCCCCGTCTCTTATCTTCTGCCGAAGATGGTTTGTTTAGTCGGTTCTTATTCTATTCGTATAAAAATAATATCGAATGGCAAGACCCTTCACCACAAAGCAATGCAGTTGTTTATAATGACCATTTCGAGGCACTGTCAGTACAAGTTCTAGAGATAATAACGCTATTGGAGCAATCCCCTACCAACTTCCAGTTAACGCCGCCACAGTGGCAAATTATCAATACAAAGTTTCCTTCTATGCTTGCCGAAGTAGTTACTTACACCAGCGAAGATGCAGCAGGGGTAGTATATCGTTTAGGGTTGATATGTTTTAGAATGTGTATGATATTTTCAGCATTGCGCAAGTACGAGAATGCAGAAATGACTGAAACAATTTTTTGTACTGATGAAGATTTCAATAATGCAATTCAAATAATCCATACCTATTTGCAGCACAGTTTGCTAATGTTCAACAATTTGCCTAAGCAAAGCGAAACAATGCAATTCCTTTCAGGCAATGGCAAAAAGAAATTCTTCGAGGCTTTGCCTATCGAATTTACTAGAAAAGAAGCAACCGAAATAGGGGTAACTTTTAAGCTATCAGCCCGAACGGTCGATGAAGTACTAAAATGTTCCATTGGCTATACCCTCAATAAAATAAAAGGTGGTCATTATCAACGTATATAATTTTTGCTTGCCCTCTCTTTTGTTCCTACCCCCTCTCCTTTTGGAGAGGGTTGGGGTGAGGTCTAATTTTTGCAAGTTTGCAACCTTGCAGACTTTGCAAGCTTTGCAAATAATATCTAATCTGCCACTCATAATCCATTTTACTATACCTTAATCTTTCATTTATCTTTCTTTTGTCAACCTATAGCTTTACTTTCTTTCATTTATTGTCAAGTTATACCTTTACTTTTGCACTTATTTAGTCAAGCTATAACTTTACTATTATGAGCAAAAAGTCATTACAGGTACAACAACTCAATAGCAAAATGCTGTCTTTCTCCATTTTGCATAAAGTGGCTACGCCACCAACCGGATGGATAAAGGCCATTCGTCTAGCACTAGGCATGAGTATGTTACAGTTGGGCAATCGCCTTTCTATCACCAAACAGGGTGTGCAAGAAATGGAACTTAGGGAACAAGATGGCACTATTTCCATCAAGGCATTGCGGGAAGCTGCTAGGGCATTGGATATGCAATTAGTCTATGGCTTTGTTCCCAATGATGGTAGTTTAGAAGCATTGATAGACCGCAAGGCAAAAGAACTAGCTACGCAAATCGTTTTGCGTACTTCCAATACAATGAAGTTGGAAGACCAGGAGAATACAAAGCAACGCATCGAAAAAGCAATACAAGAAAGGGCTTATGCCATTAAGAACGAAATGCCTAAAACACTATGGGATTAGATTATGAATACATAGACGGGCAAACCCCGTTAGATGAAGACGAGAAAGAAGGCTTATTAATTCCGACCATTGCCACCCGTGGCGAGTTAGATGAGTTCGAACAGCAAAACATCGAGCAAGCTTTGCTATGGTCTTTAAACCGTTCTTTCAAAGCCGAGACGGTGTTTACCGAAAAATTCATTAAAGCTCTACATAAACGAATGTATGGCGATGTGTGGGCTTGGGCGGGAGAGTTTCGCAAATCCAATAAAAACATTGGGATAGATAAATACCAAATACCAACCGAATTAAGGTATTTACTCGATGATGCAAAATTTTGGTACGCAAACAATACCTTTAGCCCCACCGAGCTCACCATTCGTTTCAAGCACCGCCTAGTAAGTATCCATTGTTTTCCAAATGGAAACGGAAGGCATAGTCGGTTAATGGCAGATATTATAATAGAGAAAATATTCAAGCAAAAAGTATTTTCTTGGGGTGCTACAAACTTAGTACGGCAGGGTAACACAAGAACAACCTACCTTAGTTCGATTAAAGCAGCAGATAATGGTGATATTCAACCATTAATAACATTCGCACAGGCTTAAAAAACCTTGATTCGTTTTTACTCCTACTTAAAAAAATAGACCGATTATGAATGATACATTATACTTCAACATCCTTACTTTCAGCTGGCCAAGGGAACCAGTAACATTTAATTTCAGCTTAATAGAAGATGGGCATTGCCAAAAAATTCATAAGTCTATTTTCCCAAATCAAATTACATCCATTTTTCCTGATGTCCTTACAAGCAATACAGAGTTTATTTACACAATATTCACCGGAGAAAGAGAAGATTTTACTCCACTAACAATTAACCTACAAACAGAAAATCCCGACTTTGTAAAACGTTACTACGATAGGCAAATTAATTTCTATTTCAGGGTCATTCTAAAGCAAATAGTAAAAGTAGGGTTCATAAAAGAAAATCAAGTATGGTTACCAATCCCTACAGCCCCTAGTTTAGATTATAAGATTTACGAAAAATATTCTTTAAAAATTCACATAAAGTCAGTTTCAAATTATCCAGAAATATTATTATCCTTTGACGGTCGTTCAAAAGTGCATAAAAAAAGCATTGCTCAGTTGATGGAAATTTCTACTACAAATTTCAATTTAGTTTTACACAATGAGCATCTATACAAATATTCCGAATTACTCGAAAATGAGATTACTGATTATGAAGAAGTATTTCCCGTTATTGGGTTTAAGCTTTTTAGAACTTTAGGTTATGCCTTTCCACCGCCAAGTAAAAAAAATAAATACCCTCCATACCATAGTCTAATAACAAAGTTCTATCAAACCTATTTAACCTCACCCGAATTTAAAGAAATTATACCGTTACACAATGCAGGTTTTTTAAAAGCAAACCCTTTAACTACAAGTAGAACAAATCAAGATGGCAATCTATTAATGTTTGGCACTAAAGAAGGTAAGCCAATTCTTAATATATCGCCCTATGCAGGAATAAAAGAAGGTGGTCCATTCCAAATTCCACCATTTAGCAATCTTCATTTCTTTCTCATATTCCATAAAGATGATTACGATTCAGCAACAAACATCAATAAATATTTACTAGATGGTCTTGGCTTTTTTGGTGGTTTGCAAAAGTTCGCAAAAGTTCTTTTTCATACTGAACCAGGGTTTAGCATCCAGTTTACAAATAAAGAAAATCCATTTCCCGAAATACAAGAAATACTAGGCAAAAGAACCTACAACCCCGATGTAAAATACTTTGCCATTTATGTCACACCTTTCAGTCGAGACACAAACGACCTTGATAAAAAAGAAGTGTATTACAAAGTAAAGGAAGCATTGCTAAAACGCAATATTCCGTCTCAGGTAATAGATCCTACTAAAATGAAGGCACAAGCCAGTAACTTTTCTTATAGTTTAATAAATATTGCTGTAGCCATTGTCGCCAAGCTAAGAGGAGTACCTTGGCGTTTACACACTCCAATAAAAAATGAACTGGTAGTGGGTGTTGGGGCATTTAAGCATGTTGCTTTAGATGTCCAGTATATTGGTAGTGCATTCAGTTTCAATAATAACGGCACTTTCAACCATTTCGAACTGTTCATGAAACATGAAGTGGATATTTTGGCAGGGTCTATTTCTAGGCAAATAAGGGAATATGTAACTGCAAACAAACAACCCGAAAGGCTTATCATTCACTTCTATAAAACAATGTCAGAAGAAGAATTGCAACCTATTCTACACGCACTAAACAATTTAGGCTTGCAAATACCTGTTTTTATTATTACAATAAACAAGACAGTTTCAAGCGATTTAGTTGCTTTCGATTATTCTTTAGAAGGGTTGATGCCACTTAGTGGCACTTATATACACATCGGCAACAATAAATATTTATTGTTCAATAATGTGCGCTATACAAATGCATTAATAAAAGACACAGAAGGTTGGCAATTCCCAATTAAACTTAAAATTGAAAGCACACATCCCGATCAATTAAAAGAAGCGAAGGTTATTAGCGATTTAATACAACAGGTTTATGAGTTCAGTCGTATGTATTGGAAATCTGTAAGCCATCAAAACTTACCAGTCACTATCAAATATCCCGAAATGTTGGCACAAATTGCTCCACATTTCAATGTAGATGATATTCACTATGGCAAGGACAACCTTTGGTTTTTATAATGTCAATGTATAGGTTTAAGTGATACTACAATCAAACTTTACGACCCTTTTAAAGGTGGTCATTTCTATGTTTCCAAGTATATTCATCGGTTCAATGCAGATTATAATATTTTATAAGACTAGTTAATTTTCATTTCTTACATTGCGTGTCTTTATTTATCATTGAGAACATAGGCAATAATGGCTTCGCATTTTTTTACAAATAATAATGACAATACCCTTTTTGATAAATTCAAAGGTATTTTACAACACATGAAGGATTTATATGCCTTTCATGCTGTCGTCGGGTACTTTCGTTCTTCAGGGTATTTTGCACTGCAACCTTATCTGGTAAATGTAAACGACATTAAAATATTAGTTGGCATTAATGTAGACGAGGTATTTGCAGAATCACAACGTAAAGGGCAATTATTTTTTGGTGATGATTTACACACAAAACAAGAGTTTCTTAATTGGTTTATTCAAGATATTAAGGAAGCTAAATACACTGAACAGGTTGAAGGTGGAATTTTACAGTTTGTAAATGACATGATTGATGGTAAAATTGAAATCAGGGCGCATAAATCTAAAACTATTCATGCTAAATTTTATTTGTTCCTACCAGAAAAGCATACTGAACATTCAGATGGATGGGTAATAATGGGTTCTTCTAACCTTACAGAAGCTGGTTTGGGCATAAAAAAAGCCCCTAACTATGAATTGAATATTGCTTTAAAAAGCTATGATGATGTTGCCTTTACAAAAGAGCAATTTGAAGAACTTTGGAACGAAGGCACACCAATATTGCCAGCAGATATTCAGCAATTCAAACAAAAAACACATATTGGACAAACCTTTTCACCTTTCGAATTATATATCAAGTTTTTGATAGAATATTTTGGTAAAAATATAGACTATGACCCTGATACTGTTGGCGATTTACCTACAACCTATAAAAAATTAAGTTATCAGGTAGATGCAGTTAATGAGGGTTTTCAGATGCTTTTTCAACATAATGGGTTCTTTTTGGCAGATGTTGTTGGTTTGGGTAAAACTGTTGTAGCTGCGATGATTGCAAAGCGATTCTTGATTGCCAATGGTTCATTGAATACTAAAATATTAGTTGTTTATCCGCCTGCGTTAGAGAAAAACTGGGTTAACACATTTAAACAATTCAAAATTGATAGGCACACTAAGTTTATTTCTAATGGAAAATTACAAAACATCATTGATGGTACAGATGTAAAATATTGGGCAAAGGAAGACTATGACTTAATATTGGTAGATGAAGCGCATAGGTATCGAAATCATACTTCCCAGATGTTTAGTCAATTACAACGTATTTGTAAATCACCTAGAAATTCGGAGGGCTTACTCCCCGGTACGAAGAAAAAAGTAATGCTTATTTCGGCAACACCTCTTAACAACCGACCACAAGATTTATACTACCAATTGCTTTTGTTTCAAGATGCACGAAGAAGCACTTTTCCATCGGTTCCAAATCTTCAAACTTTTTTTGGACCCCAAATAAGGGATTATAAGGAAGCGACTACACCACCAAAAGAAGGCAAGGAAAATTGGAAGCCTGACATTGAAAAGGTAAAAGAAATATATGCTGAAATTAGAGAGAAAATTATTTCACCTATCACAATAAGGAGAACACGCAAGGATTTAGATAAATATCCGATGTATAAAGAGGATTTAAAAAATCAAGGCATTCATTTTCCAGAAATTTCAGCACCCAAGGCAAAAATATATCAGCTCGATGCAAAACTTAGTAAGGTTTTTTTCAAGACCATTTTTGTGTTAACAGAAGATATTAATTATTTCAGATACCAAGCTATCCGTTTTTTATCAGATGAAAAACAAGATGAATGTGGATATACACAGGCAGAATTAGTTTCAAGGTCATTAGCTGGAATTATAAAAACCTTATTGGTAAAAAGGTTGGAGAGTAGCTTTCATGCTTTTAGGATTTCATTAAAAAATCTATTGAAATCTACTCAAAGGATGATTGAAATGTTCGAAAAGGACAAGATTCTTATAGCTCCAGACCTTGGTGTAAACGAATTGCAAGAAAAGGGTTTTTCTAATGAAGCAATTGAGGTGATGATAGATGAAATTACTGTATTAAAACCAAGAAATAACACTTTTGTAGCTTCTGATTTTGTTGAAAGGGAGATTAGTAAGGACAACCCAATTTATACATCACTTATTCAAGGACTTAAAAAAGACCATCAGCTATTATCAGAATTAGTCGCCCTTTGGGATAAAGTAAAAGAAGACCCAAAGCTAGACGCTTTTTTAGTTGCATTAAAAAATGAACTATTTACAGAAAGTATCAACCCCACAGGTAAACTTGTAATATTTACGGAGAGTACCGATACAGCTCTTTATTTACAAGAACATTTGGAGACAGCACTAAATCAAAAAATATTGTGCGTGTCCTCAGAGAATAGAAGTAAGGTATTTGAAACCTTACTAGAAAATTTTGATGCTAATTATATTGGTTCTCGTAAAAATGATTTTAATATAATTATTACCACAGATGTATTGGCAGAAGGTATTAACCTGCACAGTGCAAATGTTATTGTAAATTACGATACCCCTTGGAATGCTACAAGATTAATGCAACGTATTGGTAGAGTTAACCGTATTGGTAGCGAAGCTGGCGTAGTTTACAACTACAACTTCTATCCTTCACAACAAGGAGATGAAGAAATAAAACTATACAGCAATGCATTGGTAAAGCTACAAGGTTTTCACACAGCGTTTGGCGAAGATGCCCAAATATATACCCACGAAGAACTAGTAGAGCAATTTGAGCTATTTAAGGAGGGCATTAAGGACGATGAAGATAAACGCCTGCAATATCTTCGCTTTGTCCGTGAATTTAAGGATAACAATCCCAAGGAATTTAAACGTATTAAAAACTTCCCTTTAAAAGCACGGACTGCCAGAAATGAAAAGCTTGCGGCTAAAGAGAATATGAGGGCAAATTCAGTAATCTTTTTAAAATCCCCATACAAAATGGATTTTTATAAAGTAGATGAAGAAAGAAAAGTATCAGCACTTACATTTATCGAAGCTGCCGAAATATTCCAAGCAGAAAGCACCGAGCCTTCTTTTGGTTTGCCAAGTTCTCATTTTAATCAAGTTCAAGCTGCCTTAGATACTTTCGAAAAAGATTTTCTTGGCTCTGTAATCGAAACAGCTGCTACCATTGACAAAGCGGACGTAAATACTAAAGTTGCTGTAAAATATTTGAGAGGTTGGAAAAGTTCATTTACAAAAAATAGTTTAGTAAAAGGGGCATGTGAAATATTGATAAATAAAATTACAGATGGAATTCATACAACATTGCCCAATGAAATAAAAAAAATAAAACAACAAGAGGAAAAAGGACAAATTACTCACGGGCAAGTAGATAACCTAATTTTGGTTATTGCAAAAAAATATGATGCCCTCAATAAAGAATTGGATGGTGAAGATAATCAGCAGACACCCATAGACTTTAATATTCAACCAGAGATTGTATTAAGTGAAACGTTTATAATTTAATAATGACTAAGCAAGAACTACAATATCAAATATTATCAAAAAAATACAATCGCAACAAATGGCAGGAAGTATTAAAAAAAGTGTTTGGTATTACAAAAATGCACCAGCAACCAATCGATATTTTATTAACTGCTAACGAAATTGCGGACGATGCAGTGGAATTGGGTAGCTTTTATACCAAAGATGAAAGGTTAGTTGGTGTGTACGAAATAACAATCAGACCAGATGCCTCAACAGATATTGCAAATAACCGTATTGGTTTGCGTAAACTTTTAAAGAACATCTATCAGTACGATGTTGATGGTGCATTAATTGTCTTTGTTCAAGGTAATAAATGGAGGTTCAGTTATGTTAGTGAAATAAGAACAGAGGAAGGTAAAAAACAAACAGAACCCAAACGTTATACCTACCTTTTGGGTGAAGGCGAAATATGCCGTACAGCAGCAGAACGCTTTGCCAAACTGATTGATAAAAAGTATTATCTTCAAGATTTATACGATGCTTTCTCTGTTGAAAAATTAAATAAAGATTTTTTTAATACCTATAAAGAATTTTACAAAAAAGGTGTTGTACATTTAGTTGATAAAAATGAATATTATCAACTTTTATACGATAAAAAAGCACCTGATGATGATGAAGAAAAAAGACAAAAACCTATTCGTGATTTTGTAAAAAAATTATTAGGACGTATTGTATTTCTTCACTTTTTGCAAAAGAAAGAATGGCTAGGATGTACACTTTACAATGCCTCTAATTTTGGCGAAGGATGGAAGGATGCAAACGAAAATATATGGGAAGATGGGAGCCGTAGTTTTATGCTTGAATTGTTTAAAAACTTTCCAAACAAAGAGCAGTTTCATAGTCAATGTTTAAGTATTTTATTTTTTGAAACACTCAACACAAAAAGAGAAAATAATATATTCAATCTATCCAATCTATCCAATCTCAGCACTAAAGTAAGAGTTCCTTACTTAAATGGTGGCTTGTTCGAAAGTGATAGCCTTGACCCAATTACTAAACAACCATTGGAAGCTGTAATAGATTTCTCATCTGACTTTTTCGATAAACTACTCGACTTTTTCGAGCAATATAATTTTACAATAGATGAAAACGACCCTTACGAAAGTGAAGTAGGTATAGACCCAGAAATGTTGGGGCATATTTTCGAGAATTTATTGGAGGATAATAAAGATAGAGGCGCATTTTATACCCCAAAAGAAATTGTGCATTATATGTGTCAGGAAAGTCTGATAGAGTTTTTTAAAACACACAGAACAAAAATTAAAGCAAGTAATTCTACCGAAACCATCCAAGCTTTTGAAGAACTGGTTCGCAACAATCGTGTCGCCGAAATTTTAACAGATAAAGCCAATGCTTCTATTATTAATAGCTTACTTAAAAATATAAAGGTTTGCGATCCTGCAATTGGTTCAGGGGCATTTCCAATGGGTATGCTTAAAGAAATTTTTGAATGTCGCAGAATAATTTATCCGTACTTAAAAACTAACAATGATTTTACACCTTCTACAGTAAAAAAAGAAATTATACAAGGGAATATTTATGGGGTAGATGTAGAAAATGGTGCTGTAGATATTGCACGTTTGCGTTTTTGGTTGGCATTAGTGGTAGATGAATTAATACCAAGCCCATTGCCCAATTTAGACTATAAAATAATGCAAGGCAATAGCCTGCTAGAACGTTACGATATTGTTGACTTAAAATTTGAACGTAAAGTTTTTGCAACAAAATTGGTAAAAGAAGTTGACCTTTTTGGCAATATTGTAAACCCACAAACCACGATTACTGAGTTTTTGCAAACCAAGCAATCAAGCAAAGAATTTGATATAATAGAGCTTGAAGAAAAATATTTTTATAGCAGCAACTCACAAGAAAAACAAGCCATTAGGCAAAAGCTTGAAAACTTTGAAAAAGAATTTATTGAAGAGCAATTAACAGCCGAATTAGATACACTACAAAAACAATTACATCTTAAAGAAAATGAGTTTTCAACTTTGCTAAATGCTGCCAATACACAAAAAGACAAAGACAAAATTGGACAAAGCAAAAAAGCAAAAGACATTGAAAAGCTTAAAAAAGATATTGAAAAAATACAATACTTACAAGCCAACTTAGCTGAAATTAAACCCAACCAAAAACCATATTTTCTATGGCATTTGTATTTTATGGATGTTTTCAATCTTGGTGGTTTCGATATTGTAATAGGCAACCCACCTTATATACAATTGCAAAGTAAAAGTATTGATACGACAACACTTGAGAAAGCGGATTACAAAACGTTTACTAAAACAGGAGATATATATTGTTTGTTTTACGAGCAAGGATTTAACCTTTTAAAAGCTAATGGCATACTTACTTATATCACAAGCAATACTTGGATGCGTACCAAATTTGGTGAATTGGTTCGTAAATATTTTAAAGATACAACGCAACCAGTAGCATTATTAAATTTTGAGGACACAAAAATATTTCAAACAGCTACTGTAGAAACTAATATTATTATCAGTAAAAATATACCAATGCAAAACCCATTTAATGCAGTAGCAATAAAGGCAGATTATGCCCTTGGTACAAATATTTTGGAGTATCTAAACAACAATGCGATAGAAATAAATGAGCCAAGTGATGAAGGTTGGATTATTGCAGACAAAAATTCATTTGCAATAAAAAAAGCATTAGAAGCTGGATCTTTAAAACTATTAGATAATGGCTTTGAAATTAGTAGAGGTATAGTAACTGGTTTAAATGAAGCTTTTATAATTCCAAATGAAAAAAAGAATGAACTAATTTCTGATAATCCAAATGTTACAGATATTTTAAAAAAATTTATTGGAGGAAGAAATATTCATAAATATAAAATTCAGTGGGAAAACGAGTGGTTGATTTACTCAAATAGTAGTATAAAAGAAAATGATTACCCCAATATAATTAAACACTTGTCAAATTTCAAAAAGAAGTTAGAAGAAAGAAGAGGTGGTTTAAACCTTAAAACTGGCTTAGTTCCTTATGGATGGTGGCAATTGCAAGTTGATTATTATTCTTCAGAGACATATAAAAATTTTGAAAAACCTAAAATAATGTGGGCTGAATTATCAGACAAAGCAAAATTCGTTTACGATACTAACTGCTATTATCCTAATAAAACTCTTTACGTTATTACCGGCGAAAAATTAAAGTCACTACTTGTAATTCTAAATTCTAAAGCTATTGCTTGGTATTTTGACCAAATATCAACTACATCTGGAATGGGTACAACAATTTGGAGTAAGTATAAGGTTGAACAATTACCAATACCACAAATTACAGATACCACATTACAACAAAAATTTGAAATCATTGCCGATTATTTAATTTATTTAAACGATAACACCCGTTTGCCAGTTAATAGTTTTACCGATAATGCCAGCATCGCACCAGTGTTTGAAGATGTTGCAAATATGATGGTATACGAACTCTATTTTACTCAGCATATGAAAGATTTAGATATTGATGTTTTGCAGTTTGTAGATACCAACAAAGAGTTTCAACCAATAGACTTATCCCTAAATGTCGATAAAGGAAACAATAAAAAAATAATTTGCGAATGTTATAAATGGCTGCAACAGCAAGACAATCCAATACGCAACCGAATTATTTTAAGCAACATTAAAAGTAAAAATATAATACACAGAATAAATGCCACTACCCATTAACAAAATAGCAAAAATTCACATCAGCAATTTCAAGTTTTTTGATAAAGCAAGAGTTATTGATTTTGACACAAAAAACCATTTGTTAGTATATGGCGAAAATGGCAGTGGAAAGTCTTCTATCTATTGGGCTTTATATACTTTATTTGAGTGTTCTTTGAAAGAAAGACCAGAGATTGAAAAATACTTTAAAAAAGGTGGCAAGGATAGCTTAGTAAACATTTACGCACCAACCAATAAACATAGTTATGTAAAAATAGAGTTAGATAATGGCACTACTTTTCAAATATCACCAACCGACTTTAGTATTATTGACGATGCACCAACAAGCACATCTGTTCAAGCAATAAACTTAGCCAGCGATTTTATTAATTATAGGTTGCTTTATCGATTTCACGATTTAAAAAATTCTAAAGATTTTGAAGTATTTGATTTCTTGTTTTCCGAAATATTAATGTATCTAACCATACCTACATTAGGCAACAAAAAAGCAAATAAAGTTTGGGAAGAGTTGTTAAAAGGTCCCGAAAAAGATTATGATACTACAGGTACATTAGTTTATCCAGTTCCCAATGATGTTAGCACTTCGGATAAACAAATAAGAGGTTTGCAAACCAAGTACAAAGCTTATCGTAAAAAATTAAATGATTTTAATAAATGGTTAAGAGGCTTACTTAAAAATGTAGAACAAATAGCCAATGAAACTTTAAAAGACGACTTAAAGCAGCCCTTCAAAATAAAAATTGATTTCAAGTCCAAAGACCCTGCGTATGACAGAGTAAACCCTGAAATATATAACCCAAAAATATTTATTGAAGTTCCCGAACTTAATGGCAAAAAGGTAACCATAAAAAAACCACACACTTTTTTAAACGAGGCTCGCTTAACAGCTTTAGCTATCGCTATTAGAATTGGCATTTTAAAATCAAGAACAACAGATGCCAATTTAAGGTTTCTAATACTTGATGATTTGCTCATAAGTTTAGATATGAGCAATAGAGATACAATCTTAGATGTTGTTATAAAAAAATTATCAGCCGACTATCAATTATTAGTGCTAACACACGATAAAATATTTTATGAATTTGTAGAACAAAAAATTAAAGAGAATAAGGAAACTGAAAATTGGAAACAAATTGAAATGTATTGCAGTTTAGATTCTAAACCAATTATCATTCAAGAGAACACAACCAATATAGATAAAGCAAAAAAATATCTAGCAACAGGCGATTACAGTTCAGCGGGGAATAATATTCGTATTGCTATTGAAAAAGAACTAGATTATCTACTGCCAGAGACAATAAAAGTAACTTTTCGTGATTTAGAAGATGCAATTAAAAAACTCTTTGAATATTACAAAGACAATAATTGTTTGGATTTAATTGATGCAGGCCTTGAAGCAAGATTATTACAGTCTAAAACGATATTGCTTAATCCATCTTCTCACTATGATTTGCGATATAATTTGTTCAAAACAGAAGTTGAAAAAGCAATTGATTTATATGATGCACTAAAGCAAATGATTAAAATTGAAAGAGAAATTTTAGTTGGAATGAGAGGGACATTAAGATATAGTAATTTAGCCTCAAATTATGTAGCAGAGTATACTCTAATTGAAAACTTATATGCTATCAAAGTTACTGGACTAGCTACAAGAACAAATCTTCCAAAACATCATCTTAATTTTTATCAACAAAATGGAATTCCTTTTTTTGACCCAAATACAGGTTCAAGTAAAACACCAATACAAAATAAAACAGCAAAAGAAAGGATAATTAAATTTTCAGATAGATTTGTTGCAATAAGTATTTTTTTACAGTTAGCTGCTACACCAACAATAAATGAATTCTTATTGCCAAATGGCACTTCGATTCAAACGTTAATTGATAATTTAGTTCTTTAGTAAAAGGTTGCTAAAACTTTGATATATTAACAAATGATGACAATTAAAAAAGAACTCATACAGCAAATACATACTATCATTGCTACTGCAAAAGACAGGGCTATCAGGTCTGTAGATACCGAAAGGGTATTAATGTATTGGCAGATAGGTAAGCTTATTTTAGAAGAGGAACAACAAGGCAAAGAACGGGCTACCTATGGTGAGTTTCTCATTAAATCCCTAGCCCATACACTCGAACCCCAATATGGTAGTGGGTTTTCTACTCGTCAATTAGAAAGATTCAGACAGTTTTATCGCACCTTCCCAATTGCGTCCGCACTGCGGTCGCAATTCAGTTGGACACATTACAAAACCCTCATTACCCTTAACAACCAAGATAAAAGAGAATTTTATATAGCAGAAACCGATAAAAATAATTGGACTGCAAGGCAATTGGAAAGACAAGTAAATAGTCAGTTGTTTGAAAGGTTATTGTTGAGTAATGATGTACAATCAGTATTGGCAGTAGCAAGAGATGAAAAACTACCATCAGATGCAAAGGAAATCATCAAAGACCCAATGGTGTTAGAGTTTCTAAACCTAAAGCGAGAAGCAGCTTACTACGAAAAAGATATTGAAACCGCCATCATTACACACCTGCAAGATTTTCTGCTAGAAATAGGAAATGGTTTCTCTTTTGTAGCAAGGCAAAAACGCATACACATAGATGGGGATGATTTTTATATAGACCTTGTTTTTTACAATCGGTTATTGCAAAGCTTTGTAATAATCGAAATTAAAACCACCAAGCTAACACATCAGGATATTGGACAGTTACAGATGTATGTAAATTACTATGACCGCTTCGAAAAACAAGACTTCGAGAACCCAACTATTGGCATTTTATTATGTGCCGATAAAAACGATGCAGTAGTAAAGATTACCTTACCAGAGAATAATAAAAATATCATTGCCAGTAAATACCAACTGTATCTACCCACAGAACAACAATTAATAGACGAAGTAAAGAAAGAAATAGAGAAGCTAGATAATAGCCAAAGTGAATAGAAGAAAGAAGATTTTGTGTGGCGTTGCCACGTTGCAGTTCCTTCCCACTCCATTTCATTCTGTGGTCAGAGTATCTTAGGTAAATAGGTCTCTCTTCGGTCGTGGTCAGCAAGTAGTCCGCCAGCCCAAGGCAGTAGGGGCAAAAACCGCTCTAGTAGTACTTTTATGGTTTTTGCCCCACCTACCCGCCCTCCGGGTGCTTCGCAGGCTGTCATACTTCTTGCAGTTCCCCCTACCTACGTTCGGGCAGCTACTTGTGTCCTATACCCAACCTCATACCGTGTTCCTACACTTTCACTACCGTGCTTCTTTCCTTCGCTTCGCTACGTCTATCAACAACGTCCGTTTCGTGCCGTCTCTCAGTATTTCGGTAGGCTATAGTCCCCCCGCTGCCTATAATTATTGCGTGCCTTTCGGCTTGCTACGGCTGCGGGTTTGTCATACTTTTTGCAAAGAAAAAAGAAGCAAAAAGTTACGCCAAACCCTTGCGTGATACGGTGCTGCCCAATGCCCTTCGGGCTATCTTGGTCAGCCCCTTAGCAAGCGCACGCCGCCTTCTTCCGTTACTCACTCCATCGGCTTTATTCCGGCACGCTTCGCCTTCGGTGGTCAAGTTTGCCACCTCGGCTCAACTGCCTTTTTTGGCTCAGGGCTGTCTTTACCTAAGAAGAAAGAAAGAGTAAGCGGTATTCTATTTTCTTTTCTTCTTTCACCCCCTTTAGGGCTGGGGTAGTTAGTGCTTCTTTCTGTCTTAGTGTCTTTGTGGCAATTTTTCTTATTCCCCCTTATGGGGGTTAGGGGGCTTTTTAAAAGTAAAGGAAAAAAGCAGCAAAGCTAGGTGGCATAAGAACTGCCTATTAAAAAACAAAACTGTTCGGCATAATAGTTTTTAGGGTGGTGGGCTTCGCCAACTTACCACCCAAAAACTACCTTTCAGGACTTATTCCGCATCCAGTATTGTTTTTTGCAGTGCCACCTGTTTAGTGGCTTTCTTTTTTTCTCTTTTTTCTTTTCAATTAAACTTTTTCAAAATGACAAATGCAAACGACAACTTCGGAAATTCTAATGGTTCAGAAAATTTTTATGTACAAAAACCTTCTTTAATGCTTTATACTGACGGTGTTAGGGATATGGCAGAAACTTGTGGAGCTTATTGGCTGATAGATTTGGTGGTAAGCTATCAGGGAACCCGTGAAATAAATCTCCAACGCTTTCAAGTGTGGGAACTCACCAGAGTGAAGCAGCAAAAGTTTTCTATACTTGCCTCTGATGGAAACGACAACCGCATTGCAAGCCAACAAATACCATTCAGCGACTTTCCTTTCGATACTGCAACACTTTGGCTGGTTGATGGCTGCATGATGCTTCCTACAGAATACTAAAGCAGACAAAGGTCTGATTCAATGCCTTACCTATTGGACAAAATACACCCAAAACTAGGCAATCGTTTAAACCTAGCACTTTGCATTACTTTTTTTTAGTACAGCAAAAATAGCTTTGGGTGTGGGCAAAAAATATCCTGTTCGGCATAATGAAAAAGAAAAAATAACGGGTAATAATCTATAGTGTTTTTTCTTTTTCACCCTTCGGGACTTATTCCGCTCCAGTTATTTTTTTCACACCTGTCGCTGAAAGAGCTTATAAAAAATAAGTTATGCAAAAGCAGCTTCACATTGTCACCCGTTCTCATTTGTCAGTTTGCCCATTCAGTAGTGGGTTGTTTCCTGTGCCTTTTGTTCCGCACTCAGTGTTCAGTAGGCATTTTCGTAGGTTGCCAGTCCACTTTCGTCCATTGCCAGGTGTTTCGGTTCGCAGGTTGGCAAGTGGTTGGTTTGTTTGGTGTTTTCCTTCTGGTCGCCGTCAGTTTTCAGCATTGCCTTTTTAGGTTTTGCTTACTGCCTTTCCATCAGGGCAGATAGTTTCTTTTTTGCTAACGTAAAAAGTATTATCTACAACTTTCTTAATCACTTTTGGGGCAGTTAGTGCATAAAAAAAGCCCACCCGAAATGGGTAGGCTAATCTTATATTTTCCTTTTACCTTTCTAGGGTAGGAGAGGTTAAACTACTTGAATAATCGATAAAGAATTATAAGAACCATTCTTTAATGTATATTGTACAGCATTTACCAGTTGAAAGAACTCCACTGCCAATAAAAACAAGCCCGTACCAACCACAGCGGGGACAGCTGTTGGCGTTAAAGTAACACTTGTAGCGGTGTTACTTATTGCCATGTTTGTTGCATTTGTAAGCTGTATTTCTGATTTGTTACCCGCAAAATCTATCTTCACCCATGCACCTCTAACAGTTACGTGAGTTGCCCCAATAGGAAACGAAATATCAGTCGCAGGAACCAATCCAGCAATGGTAATTACACCAGTGGTTACATTTACAGCATAAGGTTTAAAAAGGGTAGATGAAAGCGGTGAATCAATATTGAAATCAAAATCTTTCAATTCTGCTTTCGCAGACGCTTGACTAATTGCTACACCTACGTTTCGCAAACCCCTCGCCGAAGTGGCATCAAAATTCTTTACAATGGTCATTACTTTCGTTACTCTCGAAGTAATCCTGTTATCAGAAGTTGTCAATAACAACGCCCTTATTGCCCCTCTCAATAGCTTGCCAGCACTTGCTGCAGAACCAAACTCCGAACCATTTTCACGCGTCCTTTGAAAGTTTGGATCAGTCATAATCCGTTGCTTACTAATCGAACTTTTTGTTTTCACAAGGTGACCATCCTGTGTTTTGTAAAATGTTAGGTCATCAAGTGTACCATGAATCTTTAAAATACCTTTTAACCGTGCCATAATTGTAAATATTTATTTTGAGAAAAAATTGTGTACCTGTTTTATAAACTGCATCCTTTGCAATACCTTATTTTATTTTTAGCATTGTAGCCTCTATACAGCCAAGGAGGGCAAACATTCGCATTACCACAAGACCAAAGCCCCAAACTGTCGCCAATCGCTTGCTGCATGGCATTATCAAGCATTGTTTCATTATCATAGTTCACATAATGCCAAGCCCAACCGTTTCTTATAATCAAACTATCGAGCCTTTGCCCGTTTATCGTAATAGAAACCAATGTTCTACCATATTTATCTTTAGAAGTACCTGTGTATTCAACCATCTTTCCGCCAATCGTACCATTTACAAATCGGTAGCTTTCCATCCCGCTTGTTTGTTTCATTTCAGGGGCATCAATTTTTAGAATCCTCACAGTAAAAGTTTTCACACTGTCTTTCAACAAATAAGTATCGCCATCCTTCACACGTAGCACTTTTGCATTAGTTTGAGCAAAAACTGATATTTCAGAAAGTAGCATTAAAACAGGCAATAATTTTAGAATTATCTTCTTCATTCCCCAAAGCTAGAGCAGATATTATATATAAATA
>CAISCV010000112.1 GCA_903883945.1 uncultured Chitinophagaceae bacterium
TCTTAAAGCAATGTCTAAAACTTCTTCCATATATCGAACATAATGAAACTTGACACCACTTATAAAATCACTATCAATTTCTTGAACATCTTTTTCATTTTGCCAGCACATTACAATCTCCTTTAACCCTGCTCTTTTAGCAGCTAATACTTTTTCTTTGATGCCGCCAACAGGTAGCACTTGCCCTCTTAAGGTAATTTCGCCTGTCATAGCTAGATAGGGCTTCACTTTTTTGCCTGTAAATGCAGAGGTAAGTGACGTAAGCATTGTGACACCTGCACTTGGACCATCTTTTGGCGTGGCACCTTCAGGAACGTGTATATGTATGTTCTTTTTTGTGAAGTCTTCGGGATTAATTCCCCATTTCTTGCAGTTAGCTTGTAAATAGGTTAGTGCTGTTGAGGCACTTTCCTTCATTACATTGCCTAGGTTGCCTGTGAGTTTCAATTCACCTTTTCCTTCACTCAAAACAGATTCTATAAACAAGATATCACCGCCAACATAAGTCCAAGCAAGCCCTACGGTTACTCCGGGCATATTTACGGTCTTATAAATGTCATTACTATATCGGGCAGAACCTAAGATCTTTTCTATCTCAGTAGTTGTAAGGGTAGTGTTTATTTTGTTCTCCATCACTACCTCCTTGGCATGGTAACGCATGATACTAGCTAATTGTCTATCCAATTCCCGAACGCCACTTTCGCGTGTGTAGCTTTCTATTATCTTCTCTAAGATCTTATCAGATAATTTAAGTTTTAGTTTATCCAACCCGTGCGCCGCCTTTTGTTTGGGCAACAAATGTTTCTTAGCTATCTCCAATTTCTCTTCAACTGCATAGCCACTCAGGTCTATTATCTCCAAACGGTCTCTCAAGGCAGGTTGGATGTTTTGGATATTGTTTGCTGTAGCAATAAATAACACTTTGCTAAGGTCATATTCTAGTTCCAGGTAATTGTCATAGAAGCTATTGTTTTGTTCGGGATCTAATACTTCGAGCAAAGCAGAAGAAGGGTCGCCTCTGTGGTCGCTTCCTATTTTATCGATCTCATCCAGAATCATTACTGGATTGGACGTCTTAGTTTTACGAATGTTCTGCAAAATTCTACCGGGCATAGCCCCAATGTAGGTTTTTCTATGTCCCCTGATTTCACTTTCATCATGCAATCCACCTAAACTTACTCTTATATATTTTCTACCTACAGCATGTGCAATACTTTTTCCCAAAGAGGTTTTGCCAATACCGGGAGGGCCTACAAAGCAAAGTATTGGGCTTTTCATATCGCCTTTCAACTTTAGCACTGCCAGGTACTCTAGTATTCTATTCTTAATTTTTTGCATCCCATAATGGTCTGAATCCAATACCTTTTTGGCATTACTCAAATCATAGTTGTCGGGAGTATGTTCATCCCAAGGGAGGTCGAGTAATAGGTCTAAATGATTATATACAACTGAGTAATCGGGTGTGCTAGGGTGCATTCTTTCCAACTTTTGCACGTTGGTATTGAAGAGGTTTTTAGCTGCTTCAGGCCATTTCTTGCCTTCGGCTTTCTTCTTCATCTCTGCAATTTCCCGTTCGTTGGTATCCCCCCCAAGCTCGTCCTTAATACTTTTTAGTTGTTGTTGTAAAAAATAGTCACGCTGCTGCTTATCGATTTCAATCCGAGCCCTATTGGATACTTTATCTTTTAGTTCGGCAAATTGAAGCTCGCGCTGTAGGAGTGTTATCAAACGTTCGGCTCTTTCAGAAACATCATTTATCTCTAATAAAGCTTGTTTTTCTGCCAATTCTACATTTTGGTTGCTTCCTACAAAGTTGATGAGAAATGCAGGGCTCTCTATATTTTTTAATATGATAGAAGCTTCGGTAGGGATATTGGGAGACAACTGAATGATTTGTGTCGCAAAATCTCTGATGCTACCTAGCATTGCATTGAAATTGTCGGTGGAAGGCTTTTCCTCTTCTTCCAAAACGGCAACGCGAGCTTTAAAGAAAGGATCATCGCTTACCATCTCTAATAATTCGAATCTCTTCTTACCCTGAATGATGACTGTGGTGCCACCGTCGGGCATCTTTATCATTTTTAGAATCCTTGCTACCGTACCAATCCTGCACAAGTCTCCCGCCTCAGGATTTTCTATATTGGTGTCTTTCTGTGCAATAACGCCAATTAGTTTATCGGCTTTATACGCTTCTTGTACGGCTTTTATGCTTTTGTCTCTACCAACTGTTATTGGTAAAACAACTCCGGGGAAAAGTACCGTATTTCTTAAAGGAAGGATGGGAATTTCATCGGGAACTATCAGGTCTTTGTCTTGGTCACTTTCATTGATAGGGATAATTGGCATAAAGTCTGACTCTTCGTTATCTCCTTGAAAAAGTATCTTGCTTAAATTCATATTTATCTATTCTTATATGTAGTCAAAATGTCATCCATTTAATTGCTTGCTTAATTAATTGAAGGTCGCAACTTGTTTCAATATTAATGCCATGGCTGAAAAGGTTGCAAAGAAGGTACAAATTGGCACAAGAAAAAAATAAATATGCCTATTTGTGTTTTGATATAACTGCAGCTATTAATAATGATGAAGAATAAATGTAGACATCAAAAGGTTTGTTATCGGTATCGGCTGGGTAATTAATAGCATCGGGCGAGCAATTAATAGCAGCAGGCGCGTGATAAATGGAATGATTGGTAGCAGATGAGCCATTATTAATTACAGCAGAGTAGTTGTGCGTTGTGAAGAAACGATTTATACAGGTTTACATTAATTAATTAGCGTTTATATAAAAAGTTTGTTTTACAATTTCTGCCATCTTCACCTTTGGTTCGGTGTTTTTGCCCCATTGCCAAGCAGCTACTGTGACACTTAGCGGGAATTTACTTTTGGGAGGAATCTTTGTAAAAACAACTTTCCCTTCTTGAATGATTGCTGGGCCTGCAACTACATAAAATTCTACCGGTAATCCTGCATCGGAAAGGGCAGAAAGAGGGATTGATTTTGTACCAACTATTACATCGGGTATTTTACTAAAGGAAATCTTTTGAGGCTTACCTGAGTTGTTTTTAGGTAGGGTTAATCCGCATGGCTGAAATATAGCCCGGATTGTATCTGCGCCTTTTTGTCGAACACCTAAATAGTTTGCCGTGTTGGGCCAAGAACGGTCTAATGATATTCTGAACCTGTTATTGCCTAATGGTTTAAATTGTCCGCAAACCCACTCTAATGTAGGATCTGCATTTACTTTGGGAAGGTTTTCTCCTGCGCCAACAAAGTTGTCGGGCATTTTATTGAGCATTACCCCTTTTACACTAAAGGTAATGCCATCTTCTCCTAAATCGGAAGGGGTAAACTTCGAGATGCCATTAAATATATATTCGGCAATCTTGCCACTGTCTGTTTGAAACCCGGGCAATTGTGTTGCTGCTTTCCAGTTAATATTTGCAATTGATTGCGCTTCAATTGCTGAAGTTTTATCAAAATACCAAGGGGCTGGGATGTAGGAAGTGTCTGTAGTGCTAAAAGGTTTAATCGCTTTGTTTTCATAGCCAAGAACAGGCAAATCCGCTGAAAATCCTTTTTTCAAATCAATTGTTTTAAGGGGAGCATTGCCATCATCAGAAATTCTTGCCTTACTAACAACCTCTATGTAATGTGCAAAATAATTCGCCAGTCTTTCGGAGCAATCAAAATGCCCACTTGTTCCATCAATCACATAACTGAACGGCCAATTTGGGTTGAGTCTTCGTTGGTTACGAACACTTTCATAAGCACCTGCTACATCATTCCATCGATTGCGCATATCTACTTTGTCTTGTCCCCATTCTTGCGAAGTTCCAAAGGCAGTGAGCGTAGGGACTTGTCTATTGTGCGGAGGCAGGTGATTGTTTTTAATAAATATTCCTGCAATACACCTTTCGGGACTGTATTCCAAGAGTGCATCGACCATTAATAGGTGTCCCGATTCGCCCATTGGCAACCATGGTATCGTTGCAATTTCTTTATACCCGGAGGTTTCAGCTAATCCATTTAATAGTTGCTGCAAAAAGTCAACTTCGGTTTTGTATTCAAGTGCCATATTCAGTTGCTTATTATCTTTTGTAACACTTTTTCTAAAGTTCATAAAAGACGGGGTACTCCAGATGATACCTAGGTTATTTTCTTCGCAGACTTTTCTTACGGCAGGATGTCCTACCAACATGTGCTCGGGAACGTTGGAACACATGATAAGTAAACCTCGCAATTGTTTACAATTTTCGGGTACCCATAAATAGAGTGTTGCATTGGTTTTGGAGCTATCAGCCCAAGCAGTACAAGTACCGCTCTGCATAAATTGAAACACCTGGTTTTCGGGTGAGCGCAATTGTTCGGGCGTAAATGCCTTTGTATTCTTCTGTTGGTTTTGAGCAAATGCTGTATGTAATAACAAACACATTAATGGGGCAAAAAACAATCTAGCTACTTTCATATTTATTAAATGTGGTCAAAAGTAATGCTGATTTAATGTGTTCATTATGTCTATTGTGCACAATGTTATGCCTAGTGAAGCAAAATGCTATTGATGGGGTCGCTTGTAGCGTTTGAGTTTAGGACTAGCTTTTTATTGATGCTAAATGTAACCGGTTTGGTCGCAAATTATTAAGGCAAACTAATTTAAAAATATTTTATAAGAAACGGCTGTTAACACGAATGAATTGATCAAATTCAAACCCTTTTGCCTCTAGCCATTAGGCTTCGTAATACAACACCACTATGTTCTTACTTATGATAATAATTATGCTCTGAATTTTTCTCCATTTCTGTTGTGCTGAAACCAAAGAGCTCTAAGGCGGCTAATGTAAGAACTGGTGAAAATTGAGTAATAAATTCTTTTTAATATTTGAAACATAAAAGAGTCTACCTAGGCCAAATACCCGCCTTTTGTTTATAATGGTTGAATCTCTTTATATTTACTTCAACAAAACTGTAGTAATGAAACTTTTATTGTCATTGAGTGCGATTATAATTCTATTAAGTTCCTGTTTTACTTCGAGCCTTCTTGATAGTAATCTAGATGTCTCTTCTATCCCTCCAGATTCTTATCGTTTTAACAGAGCCTACTACACCCCTGATAGTCTGTTGCACATTGACTTTGAAAATTTTAAAAACAATAACCCCGATAAGCGTTATTCTAGCATTGCAATTAATATAAACAATATTCTTACAGAATACGATAAAAGTAACCTTTACAGGAGCAAATATTACCGGCCCTATAATGTTATGAGCATATCTAATTTGATTTGTGACTCTTCTTGTAATGTTAACTATCATAATACTTCCTTATTGGTGTTTGGAGATGAAAAGGTTCACTTTTCATCTAGTTTAGCATTGATACAAGATAGTTCATTGCTTACCTACACTGATTTGTTGAATGATGAGTGTATTTTAAAATCTTCAAAAGGGAAGTGTAGTTATTATACCCAACCACCCATAAACGACCCAAAAGATGTTTATGTACTTCAGACACTTAGGGATCCAAACAGATTTATTGCCTTGCGGATACCGCTTGTAAATGGAGATACTAAGCTTGGGTTGCTACCTGTGACCATTATGTTAGATATTATAACGAGTCCTTTTCAACTGGGGTTCTATGCGTTTACACATAAATCAGATCATGGCGATGAACACCGAAAGAACGACAAACGTGATGATTCTCCCATTAATCCGCACATTATTCACAAGCCACATTAAAGGATAAAGGGTTTGTTTGATTGGTACGATAGCGTTTTTGTATTGTAACATCGATATACTTTATGTTGATACTATTCATCAATAATTACACCTACTCACTTACCAAAAGAAACAATGTTTTTACTGAATATCTTAACCGCAATTGCCAATAATATCACCCCAAAAAACTTACGTACAGCCAATAATCCGGCTTGACCAAGTGCACGCTCGATAATGGTGAGTGAACGAAGACCTATATAAATAATCACCAGATTGATGAGTATACCAATAGTAATCACCCATTCATCGTAGTTTGCTTTCAAGCTCATGATTGTTGTAAGCGTACCACTACCTGCAATAACAGGGAAAGCAATAGGAACGACATTGCCTGACTTGCCGTCTTTGTCGGCCTTAAAAATTTCGTGCCCCAAAACCATTTCTAAGCCCAGAAGGAAGATAACAATCGATCCCCCGACTGCAAATGATTTGATGTCGAGTCCGAGAATCTGAAGAATATTCTTTCCAAAGAAAAGAAAAAGAATCATCAACGTCCCACAAACGGCTGTTGCCAATGCCGCTTTGATGCCCCCCATTTTTTCCTTTAATGAAATGAGAAGTGGTATTGAACCTACAATGTCTATCACCGCAAAAAGGGTGAAAGTGACGGTCAATATGTCGTTTGTGTTTATGTCCATGGTATTAAGTTATGTATTATGTATTAAGACAGATAAGTTATTGAGGGCTACCAACCACTCACCACGCTGAACTGTTCATGTATTCTTGCAATAACATCGTAGCTGCAATCTGGTCGATATTGCCTTTCACTTGCCTGTCCTTTTTCTTCATTCCCATTTGTACCATTGCTTGAGAAGCAAGTTTAGACGAGTAGCGTTCATCCACTGTTTTAATAGGGATAGCTGGAAAATTCTTTTCTAATTGCTTAATTGCCGCTACCACTAATGGTGTGCCATGTGTTGGAGAATCGTCTAAGTTCAGTGGCATTCCAATCAAAATAAGTTCTACTGCTTCTTTGGCAAAATACTGTTGTAGAAACGGAATCAACTCTTTGCTTTCAATAGTGGTAAGTGGGGTAGCAATTATCTTCAAAGGATCTGTTACAGCCAATCCTGTTCTTTTTGCTCCGTAATCAATACATATTATTCTCATTTTCTTGATTTTTTTAGTCTTTCCAAAGAAAAGGAAATAGAATAATGGCCAATGTTATAATCAAAAGATCCAATCCAACCAATGAATAAACAAGTTGAGCCCAACCTTCCATCAATACATCACTAAAGGCAGGTACCGATATCTTCATTAATAAAAGAATTTGTGGGATGATAATAGGAAATCCTAAAATAGCCATCAAGGCGGCCGACTGTTGTGCCCTTGCTGCTATAGCCGCCAAAAAAGTAAATACAAGGCTCAAACTCGCGCCGCCCAATAAAGTTATCCCTAAAAAGGTTGCCATTCTATTTACCGGATTGCCCAAAAGCAAGGAGAACAGGGCGAGAGAAATGCAACTCATTACCAACATCAACAAAAGATTGAAGGCTAATTTCGAAATAATAAAGTCTTTTGCACCCGCAATAGAATAAAAATAAAGCATCCTGCCCCTGCTTTCTTGTAGAAAGCTTTTTGCTACAGCATTGATACAGATAAACAATTGCGTAATCCAAAACAGTCCGTTCCATACCTGGTCATCCGGTTGCCCCATAGACAAATAAATAACAAAGGTGGTAGACGCAACATACAACAGGATACCATAAAGCGTATACTGTTGTCGCATTTCTAACAGTATATCTTTCCTTATGAGCGTTATGATGGGGTGTTTAACCAGTTTCATTATCAGCAAATGTAAAGTTCACAATGGTTTGATTCTCATTTTTAATTGTATTTAGGGTAAAGTGCAAATATTTTACAGTAGAACAAGTTCGAACCAAATACCCTGCGACTTTTAATGCTTAACTCTTTGTAACCGATATTTTTAAAATGTTTTTCTCAAGAATAAGCAAAGTCGTTAAAGTCAGAATTTGAAATCCTAAACTGGTAATTTGGAATCCTAAACTGGTAATTTGGGATCCTAAATTAGTAATTTGGGATCCTAGATTGGTAATTTGAAATCCTAAATTGGTAATTTGGAATCCTAAATTGATAATTTGGAATCCTAAATTGGTAATTTGAAATCCTAAATTGGTAATTTAGAATCCTAAATTGGTAATTTGAAATCCTAAACTGATAGGTTTACTATAACAATGGGATGATTCATGCTGTTTACAAGCAAATTCTGGTAAGGAGTCTCCATAATTAAGCTGTCTACAAGAGATGTATAGCTCATGATAGGGGCTAGCTGCATTTTTTCAACACTTTAAATATTTTTAGTCAGTATTTTATTGACTTTCCATCGCAAATGGCGGTTCTAATGAGGCCAATATTTATATACTCTATAACTAAAATCTAACCCTTTTGCGTTAATTTAAATATAAGAATAGGCCTTCCATCAAACAAAAGCGTTCGTTAAATGCCTTATACCTTTACATTTGTTTCTCTTAAAAAAAGATTATGGGCTTATTCCTTTTTATTATTGGTATTGTTGGTTGGCATATTGGGATGTATGGGTTGTTTAAAAAAGCGGGGATAAATCCAATTCTGGCTTTAATTCCGTTCTACAATACTTGGTTGATTGTGGAGAAATGCGGTATTAAAAAGTTCTGGTTCTGGCTTCAATTAATACCTATTGCTGGTCAGTTTATTACAATCTGGATTACTATAATCTTCGTGATGCACTTTAAACGGTTCAGTATTTTGGACCATACACTGGTTACTTTACTTCCATTTATCTATTTTCCTTTTTTAGGTTTTAATAAAGAAGACAAATGGTATGGGCACGATGTGGTAGTGGCTTACAAGAAGCCTTCTTCTAGAGAATGGATAGATGCAGGTGTTTTTGCTGTTGTGGCTGCGACAATCATAAGAACTTTTGTTTTTGAGGCCTATGTGATTCCAACAGGTAGTATGGAAAGGACCTTGCTTATCAATGATTTTCTTTTTGTGAGTAAAATGAGTTATGGTCCACGTGTTCCGATTACGCCTATATCTTTTCCTTTTGTACACAATACAATGCCCGGTTCTATTACGACACCCTCCTATACAAAGGCTGTTCAGCTTTCCTACAATCGTTTGCCGGGCTTTCAGCAAGTGGAGCGGAATGATGTAGTGGTATTTAATTTTCCTGCAGGAGATACCATTATCAATCTGCCGGATTATGGTAGTAAACAACCTTACTACGATGTATTACGTTCGGTATACAAAGGAAATAGGGATGCTTTGATGGCAGAATTTCCTATTTTGGTACATCCATTCGATAAAACAGATAACTACATCAAACGTTGCGTAGCTGTAGGTGGCGATGTGCTTCAGGTGAAAAAAGGGATATTGTATATAAACAATGCCCCGGGATATAAACCTGTAGATGCGCAAACAGATTATCAATTAACCTTGTCCCAACCATTTTCTACAGATTTTCTACAGAACGATTTAGGTATAAAAATTTCATTGGATGAAGAACACAATGTACGTTATAACAAAGATGGTGACTATGGAGAGGATAGTCCTGCGGGATTAAATTGTATGCTGAACCTTACGTTGGACAACTATAGTAAAGTAAAGGCATTGCCCAACGTGAAAACGATTACCCCACTTTTAAAGGAAGGGGTTAGCGATGATATGTTTCCGTATGATACCCTCAACTGCAGATGGGATGTAGATAGCTATGGGCCTATCGAAATACCCAAAAAGGGAAAAACTATTACATTATCTGCACAAACTATTTCTTTGTACAGACGATTGATTACCAACTATGAAGGAAATACTTTAGAAGAGGCGAATGGCAAATTTATAATTAACGGAAAAGAAACAACTACCTATACCCCTAAATACAATTATTATTGGATGATGGGAGACAATAGACATCGTAGCCAAGATAGTCGTTATTGGGGATTTGTACCCGAAACGCATGTGGTAGGGAAGGCTTCACTGATATGGTTTAGCTGGAATGATGGTCCAAGATTTAAGCGTATTTTTAGAAGTATCAAATAAATAATCAGAAAAATAGCATATAAAATAATAACGTACATGGGAAAATCAGTAGAGAAATATAGCTTTGAATATGAAGAATACGGTTCTGCTGACGATTTGTCTTCTGAAGATGCGTTGCTTGTAACTGAAGCGCGGAAAGCGACGAAGTTGGCGTACGCACCCTACTCCAATTTCTTGGTAGGGGCTTATGCCGAGCTCAATTCGGGCGAGTTTGTTGTGGGTAGTAATCAAGAGAATGCAAGTTATCCTGTTGGCATCTGTGCAGAACGTGCTTTATTAGCTTCTGTAGCCCAGTTGTTTCCCAATGAGCCTATCAAAAGTATGGCTATCAGTTATCACCATCTAAATGGTTCTAGTAACATCCCGCTTAGTCCTTGTGGCATGTGCAGACAGGCTTTGCAAGAGTATGAAGGTCGTGTACACCAACCAATAAGGTTGTTGCTGAGTGGACTAGAAGGAAAGGTGTTGGTTGTTAAAAGGTCGAGTATGCTATTGCCCTTTTCTTTTAGCGGCGATGCCTTGAAGTAGCAATCGCTTTGCCTGTTCTACTGTTACTTTAAAACATTATCCTCGGAGGTTAAAAGGAGTTTTCGGAGCCGTTCTATTCCCAATGTTTCCAATATTTTCTTATATCTGTACTGATTGAAAGGTGCTGTAAGGTGTATGCAACCGGTTACATAAGTTTAAATAATAAAACAACTATCAAATCATCATACCAGATACTTTTACCTAAACAATAAAGATGGCAGAAGATTTATTATTGATTGAAGGAACCAAAGAAGAACAATACGAGGCATTGTTACCCCAAATAAAAGCATTGATAGAAGGAGAGGAGGATTTAGTGGCTAATTTGGCGAACATAGCAGCGTCCCTAAAGCAACAATTTAGATGGTTGTGGGTAGGTTTTTATCTGGTAAGAAACGATGAGTTGGTTCTTGGTCCTTTTCAAGGACCTGTTGCCTGCACCCGAATACAAAAGGGTAGGGGTGTTTGTGGTAAAAGTTGGGAACTTGCCAGTACTATATTGGTACCCGATGTAGAAAAATTTCCCGGACACATCGCTTGCAGCAGTCTTTCTAAAAGTGAGATAGTATTGCCTTTGTTTGTGAATGAAAGGGTAATGGGGGTCTTAGATATTGACAGCGAACATTTAGATTCATTTGATACTACCGACCAACGATTTCTTAAAGAAATCGTTTCCTGGATAAATTTTACATAAGTATTAGTTTTTTAGTTTCTCAAAAACCATATCCATCACCAATTTTTCTTGTTCAAGAGTCGTGAGGTGGGTATTATCTATTTCAATGGCATCTGCTGCTTTACGCAACGGGCTTATTTCTCGGTGGGTATCTATATAATCTCTTTTTTCATTATTCAACCTAACTTCTTCGCGGGTAACTTGTTTTCCTTGTGCCAATAGTTGTTTGTAACGTCGCTCTACGCGTGCTTCGGGGCTTGCAGTAAGAAATATTTTAAGTTCGGCATTCGGAAATACGACTGTTCCAATGTCTCTGCCATCCATTACAATCCCTTTTTCTATCGCGTTTTTTTGTTGTTCCGCTACCGTAAAGTCTCGTACTTCTTTGATGGCTGCTACATCGCTTACGTTTTCATTTATTATCATCTCTCTGATGGCAGCTTCTACGTTTTCTCCATTCAATAGAATATCGCTAGTGCCATTCTGAGCATTGTATTCAAATTTAAGACTAATATGATTGATGGCATCCACTACTTGTTCGGGAATAGTCCAATCTAAATGGTTTTTGAGAAAATAATGGGTAACAGCTCTATACATGGCACCACTATCCACAAACACATAATTAAGGTCTTTTGCTATTTTCTTTGCTAATGTACTCTTGCCACAAGAGGAATACCCATCTATTGTAATGATAATCTTTTTCACCAGCGCAATATAGAGAAATGTATGTTAGCCCAAGGTGTTTTGGAGGGATAATTTTATCAACTATTCCATTAATCCAACTTATTCTCCTTTAACGAAAACCATTTTAGCACGGTCAGCTTTGTACATTTCTTCGTAAAACCTTGCAAGTGATGAGTAATCAGTTGCAGGGAATCTGTTTTCATTTTCTATATGTTTTCGGATGGTCGTAATGGTATTATCTTTTGTGGTATAGGTTACAGCGTAATAGCCAAACTTATTATTTAATAATAAATTTTTAGGAGCTGACTCTAGTTGGTAACCTTTGGGGATAACCAACATAAAAGTATCAATTGTTGTGTGAGATTCAGCGATTATAATATCAAATTTTCTTGATTTATCAGTGGGTAATTTATCTATTTTACTCAAAAGGTTCGGTTCTACAAACAGTCTTTTACCTGTAATAGAGGCATAGCCCGAGGAAGTAATGGTTAGGTGCTCATCCATTGAAGGGATATTACCTTTTGTTTCTTTGTAAGAGATGTTTTCTACTTTATAAGTAGGTAAGTTGTAGGTATGATTGTAATATTTGTCACGTTCATTTTGGGTTGCTCCATGACAAAGACCATGAGGTAATTCTTGTAATAAGCCAGCATATCGAGTGTTTACATCAGCCACCAATGTTCCTTCTTCTGAGATGTTTGCCGTTACTTTGGTTGTTCTTTGGTTATTATCTACGGTATAATGGGGTGAATTTACGACTACCCCGCCAGAATCGGTTATCATTAATACTTTTCTATTATCTGTAAAACTACCGGTATAACCACAACTCATGGTTTGGCTAGTACATTCCAGCCAAATCGTATCTTTCTTATCTGGAACGCAAGCAATTACATGATTAAAATAGTAAGGGGCAGGAAAGTCTTCTTTTAAATCGTAATGATTGCCTTCGCCAGATTTCACGACTACAAAACAAGCATTTACGCCAGCTTCTTTTAGCAATGAAACCATGAAGTTTGATAATGCCTTACAGTCTCCAAACTTTTTTTCTCCTACAAACGTTGCTTCCAAGGGCTGCCACCCCCCAATCCCCAATTGAATACTGATGTAGCGTGTATTTTGTTGTAAGTAGTTATATAGTACGTTTACTTTTTCTTGTTTTGTAGTAAGCTTATCAGTAAGCTTATGTACTTCTTGTTTGATGTTTTCTGGCAGCTCGGTTCTGCCTTTATTTAGCGATAGCTGAAACTTCCCTAATCCGTCCCAGGTACTCATATCACCTGTATAACCACCAATCGAAAACTTAGTAGGGGCTACAAATACCTTGGTTATCAATTCGTCTACGGGAGGTTGCCATATTTCATCTTCAATTGCAGGTACGTTGGTTAATTCCCAAGTGTAAGTAATCATATTGTTATCCGTTGTAATTATTGGCTTTGAGGGATAGTTAATTTGTTTGTACCTCAGATTGTAGTCGGTAGGTGTTTCCACAATAAATTTGCTTTGTTGTAGCGAAAAGAGATCACTTTCTACAGGTTGCCACCGGGGCAAAAAGTAAATGCCATTATAATCTTGTTCATCTTCGAATTCAACGGTATAAGGATAGTTTTTGCAATGGAAAGAAAAATATTTGGCTCTGGAGTCACTCAGTAAAGTTGATTCATCAGTTGCCGATACATCTGAAATGTCCTTTTTCTTTATCTTTTGGATCTGCTTTCCATCGGCATCAAACAGTTTTCCCGAAATGTCGTAGAGAGAGAATAGTTTACTATACTCATTTGCATAAGTAGCAAAGTTGTCTCCATTCTCGTTTAAAATAGTAATAGCCCATTTGTGCTTTACCACAGCTTTGTCTATCCCTTTTATGGACACATGCCATTCTTCGGATCTCATGACAGCGTTGGCATTTGTTTTTAAAGAATCAGCAATCAGGGATGCCTTGTAGTCTTGCGAATGAACGAGTGTAGGTATTAATAAAATGCAAAGCAGAAGGTATTTCATAAGGATGGGTATTTATTTTATCTTTTTAAAAACAATTTGTTCTGCTTCTTTTTTTACAATAAAGGCATAGAAATCTCTTAAAGTAGCATAATCTTCTGGATTATAAGTAGCTTTCTTTAAGGAGACCTTACACCTCATTTGAATGTTATCTTCTTTGTTTGCAATCATATATTCAAACATTCCCTCATCATCATTCAATTTTACTTTAGCATACTTAGGCAGCTCATCTACTTTGTAACCTTTAGGAACTTCCATGTTTAAGGTGAAGACCGTGTTTTTTACATAAGGCATTTCTACAGGGTACAATCTTTCAGCAGATTCAAACGGATTTTTCTTTAGTTGTTCATCAAATAGTGGATTGAAATAAACGATATCATCATCGCCAAACTTCAATTTTAAGTTGTAGTTAATGGCAATGGGGTCATCATAAGATTGTAAAGAGTCTATTGTTAGTCCACTTGCTTCAATCTCTTGAGGATAACCCCTGAACAATTTTTTGGCAAAGTCCGCTTGTTTTTCTTTTGCAATATCGTTTCTTGTTTCCAGTGACTCATAGTAACCGAGATTGCTGCTGTATGAACCAATTACACCCTGAACAGAATCATTGTTAAGAAATACAGCTGTGTTTCTACTTTCCTTAATTGAGTCTGTAGACATCGATACAACCCAAGGTGCTTTCTTATTAATGGTTCTTCCCGACCCATTCAAACATTCTGTAGCAATTTTACCAAAGCCCAGCCGAGGATGAGAGGCGTCCAACAAATAGACGGTATTTCCTAAAAGTACTTTGGCAATTACATAATTATACTGGTTAATGAGTGCAGCTGATTCATTTGCCCACCCATTATCTCGTGTACTTAAAAATACTGGATCCGATTCTATTCCTTGGTTATATAACATAGCCATCAAAAGGATATTAAGGTCTGCTACGTTTCCTGTTTTACTTTGAAAAGTTTTCTTGAGTGATTGAGATTGCCTGTACGATTCATGATCGGTACAGGTAAAATTATCTCTGATGTAAGCGTATATTTTTCTTACTTTATCTTCATCTTGAACCGATTCTGGCACAATTGCTTTAATCCAGTCTTTTAGCCAGCTATTGTTGTCTTTAATACAAGCATAATCTGGCTTCTTTAAGATATCTTCTGCCGTTTTAAACCAGTCTTTAACAATATATCTTGTATTAATATCTGAGAAATGAATAGAACGTAAGTTGAAACTTATTTGTGCCAGATAGTTTTTATTAGATGACGTATACTTTTCTAGTTTGAGCGCAGGAACATCTTTCATCAACCAAATTGCTGTTGTTGCATTACCAGAATATCTGTAAATACTTGATGCTACATTTGCTTCCCCGGGGTCTATGATAGAATATGTTTTAAAAACAGTTGCAACACTGTCTAAAGCAAATTTCAGATACCCTTTTCGTACAGATAAGTAATCGAACATAGGGGGAATTGTTACCTGGTATTGGCTCAACAAAACAGGATATTCGTCTTGGAATTGCCAATTACGTAGATGTTCATAATAAGGGGATTTAATGGTAAATTTATATTCTATAATGCTCCCCTCTTTTAAGTTGGGGAAAGTAAATTTGCGTATATTAAAGTATTTGTTGTACTTCTCTTTATAAAGAGACGCTTTGTCTAGTTTCGTTTCCGTTATCTGTCCGTTTTCTTGGTTGTAAGTAGTTGCTTCAAAATTGCCAAATGATTCTTCTTCCTCTGTTGCTTCCCCCATATAAATGGGTACTTTCACCGTTGCTACATCAAACCCATTCCTATTAACCAACAAGATACGCTTAGTCTCTTTAAAAACAAGGCTAAAGTCGCCATTGGTGTTTCCTTCAAATTCTGTACTGCCAACATCTGCAAGTATTACAGCATTGGCATTATTGTCTACCACAGGGGAACTTACTTGAAAGTCTTTTGCTGTAATCTTATCTAGTTTTGAAATCGGTTTAATCTGCCCATAAGTAGAACCAAAGGGTGCAAAGACATACACTACACTTGTTAGTATTATTAATAATAAAGCGTTAGCTTTCATAAGCGGAGGGTTTAGATAATCAAATATAGTATTCTGATTTATTTAACCAAAAAAATGTTCAGTGAGTCACAAAGTGTATGAAACTGTATGGTACAACTTTACTTTTCTCGTTCCATTAAGAAGATATGTTAGTTTTGAAATTATTCTAACAATGCAAAAAGCACAGGACAATCGTTGTATCGTTTGCCTATGCTTTTTAGTAATATTGGTAAGAATTACATTCTACTCTTTTATAAATTGTCTAACCTCTTTTGTTTCACCATCTACAATAATGAAATAACTTCCTTTAGATAAGTTATTGGTGTTTAACTGAAATACATTGTTTCCAGTTTTTGTAGAAACGTTTTTACTCTGTATTACCCTGCCTGCAACATCTATAATTTGTACGTGTACTATTTCTGATTGCAAGCTGTACAATTCGGCAGTAAGGGTAGATTTTACAGGGTTTGGATAAATGGCAAGCCCTGTTTTACCAGAAAAGTTTACGGTTGCAGTTTTGCTGTAAGAGAAATTGCCATCTTTATCAAGCATTTTCAAACGATAATAGTTCGCACCACTCTGTGGTTGATAGTGCGTAGTGGTATATTGATTTGTACCCCCCGCATTTGCAGCATTTAGATAGCCAATGGATGACCAGCTAGTGCCATTTTTAGAATACTCAACCGAGTAGCCATTCAAATTAGTCTCAGATGTAGCTTTCCATCTTAAAACCACCTTGTTGATATCTGAAATTGCACTAAAATCAATTAAAGAAACAGGCAATGAACAAGGTGGAACATCAAAAGCTACTTTTTCATCACCACAAATGTTCGAACTGCCTTGTTTGGCACTATAGCCCATCCCTCTTCTAGCAAAAGCATTCCAGATAGCACACTTGTGGGCATTTTTGTATAATATAGAATCAGCAGCAAGTATTGCATTTCTAGCATCAATAAAGCCCGGGGAACAAGGTTGTAACTTAAGACCTTCCATTACCAATTGGAGTGCTACTGTGTTTCCGCCTGCTGCAGTAGCGTCGAACAAATTGCCATTGATTACACCCTCTTGTTGTATAATGTTCCAAGTCATATCCCAAAGTGCAGAACACCATACCTCACCAATATAATGAACTTCTGTTGCATTAGCTATTACCTTACCGGTATTATCTGTTTGTGGATTGTTTACCGTATCTCCTACATCGGTGTATGTGTGTTTGTTTACAGACATATCTGTTGTATATGGATAGGTTCTTACACCTACCTGTATAGCTGTAGTCTGATCCCAAGCGTAGTTGCCTATAATCCTGCTTTTTGTACCATCTGTTGTTTTAGCATTCTTCCAGTCGGTAGTTGTCATTAGGGCTACGAAGTCACTCCACCCTTCACCACCTTGTTCGTTATTGTCTAAACAGCTTGTGGTAGAAGCTCCACCTGTTAATCGCATAGAAATTCCGTGGGTATATTCATGCGTAACAACGCTATTATCTAAATCACCATCAAACATTTGACCTGTTTTAGAAACATTAATGGTTCCAGTTACTGTTTTCCCCGCGCTAAGTTGTGCTTTTATTTTAGCGCCATCTGCCAATGAAATCATAACGGCTGGTATGGTAATAGTATTATCGGTACCAGACATTGGGAAAAGTGCAGTCGTATCTTTATTTACCATTATTACTGCTATGGCACCCGCATTCTGTGCATTAAGAACTTTTACAGTAAAGGCACAGGTAAGGCGATCTATCACTACAATTTTCCCTTTTATGTTGTTATTTGGGGCACCATTACAAGCGGTATGTGTTTTACCCGTAGCATCATCATTGTACAATACAAAGTCGCCGGTTATCGCACCAACATTGGTTAATAAGTTGGCCGTACTAAAACCACCTTCAACATAGTTAAAGTCACCTGCAATAGTGGAGGGAGTAGTTATGGTAACGGTATTTCCTGTTAATATGTTACTATTAAAAAGGTACATCTGCATGCGGCCAGTTTGCCCGTCGGGTAATGCACTGAAGTTGGAGTTATCGGTACCAGAACCATCTTGTGCTTCTGCATGCACATAATCACCTGCTAATCCACCTCTTCCCAAGTTGTTAGTCTGGAAATTACCTGCCGACTCCGTAAAGCCATACTGATAAGCTAAGTCGTGCATAATGTTGTTCCAATAGAACAAGTTGGTTTCTGCAAACTTTCTATTTTGTGGCGTTGTGGGGGGCAAGGTAAAATTTGGTGTAAAGTTGAAGGTAAGTCCTGGAATTGCGGTCGAAGAGGTATCAGGCCTGCCGGGTTTATTTTTATTTAAACTGTCATCATATACATATACGTTATTGCCACGTGAAATTTTATAATTGGTCGTGCCATCAAAATGCCAGCCATAAGTGGTTGCACTATTGCCTGTGCCAGCCAATGTCCAAGGATCTGTAACAAGTGTGGGGCCTGTTATGAAAGGACTTTCGCTTGGATAAGGGATTACATTATACTGTGCA
>CAISCV010000113.1 GCA_903883945.1 uncultured Chitinophagaceae bacterium
AGTAGCTGTACCCTATAATTTGCAGTATCGCCCGACAAACTCGTTACATTCAAATAGCGGTGAAGTGCAAAGTTGGTAACACCAAATCCACTGATGCTAATCGTTTGCTTGATATTGGCATTCATGACTATCTCTATGCTATCCACCCCTGCAACGGTGGAGGCAAGGCTAAGCTTAAAAGTACCCGAACCTGTTATTTTTACGGCCATTTTATCATCAGCCAAGAAGGTATGTGCCAATATATTGGCATGGGAACCTTTTGATACAGAACCTGTAAAAATGGTTTGAGGGTTTTCACGCAACGTTACCAGATCGAACACCAAGGGGCACATAGTATCGATGGTATCGTAAAAGTTATCCATTATATTTCCGAGATTACGATATTGCATCGTCATGGCTAGCACCCGTGCAGTTTCTAAAAGCAAGCTATCGTCTGAAGTTAATGTCTGGGCGTTGCTCTGCATGCTCCTTGCCAACAAAAGAGAGACGTGGTTGCTGTCTGCCGCTGTTTTTATGGTTGCCAAAGGCACTTCGCTGCCAATGTTTTGGGCCAATATGCCAAAGGCTGCAATTTTTGTATCGACAGTACCAATATTAAAAGGGGAAAGCCCATGAGGCAATATCGCTTTGAAACGAGGAGAACCCTTCAGGTGAAGTCCCAATATTACAGGCATCCATTCATCGGTTAATAAATGTTTAGAAATAGCATACTCTTGTGCTACCGACAAACGGTCTCCTTGTTGTAAGCCCCCCGAACTAGAATGTTTGTTGTAGGCAGCCACCAAATCGAGGTGTACCGTGTGGTAACGGGTGTAGAGTGGCAATAGTAATGGATAAGTTGTACTCAATGTTTTTAAGGCATTGTCGTGAAAAGTGCTGATAATGACTGCTTTTCTTGCGCTATTGTTGGTAACCAATATAAATTGATTGTCGACATACTTCCAGTTGTAAATCATTTTTGTAAATTTAAAGATTAATTAATGTGGTTGTAACTTCATAAAAGGTCTTTGCTTCCATCAGGATATTCTTAACCCTACAAATTAGTGTGTTTGCTTCAATAAGGATATTCTAAGTACAGCAAATCAGAGAGTTTGCTTCTATCAGGATATTCTTAACCCTACAAATCAGTGTGTTTGCCTCAATAAGGATATTCTAAGCACAGCAAATCAGTGAGTTTGCTTCTATCGGGATATTCTTAACCCTACAAATCAGTGTATTTGCATCAATCCGAATATCCTTAGCACAGCAAATCTTTTATTAATTTGAAACAATGAGCTAATACCATAGCGAAAGAAGCCAACATGCCTGTAAACGGATTGAAACAAATTGAGAGGGAGAAAGATGCCCTGAAAGGTTAGTTTGGAAAAAGTAAGAATCCTTGTGTTAAAATGCAAGGAGGTTTGTCGAAATGAGAATAATAACGAATTTCTACATTGCTGGGGCAGTACTGATATTCCTGCGTTGCAATGCAAGAGTAGACCTTTTAATTGAATTGAATAAAACTATTATTTTTCAGGTTATAAAAGGGTGTATTTTATTGGAAAAAAGAAATATTTGTACTCCTTCTATACGATTGGTTTAGCTGATACACGAGAAATAAAAGAATAACGTGCTGCAAGTTTCTACCTTTCCAAAACTAGTAGACGTCTTGTCGACGATAGGAGACATCTCACTGAATACAGACCATATCTTATTATATCAATAGGAGAAATCTGACTGTGTTTTTTAGAGAGAATGAGTATATGTGAGACAAACCATTTCTTTTTGAGTTGTATTAACATAAAGAATACAACGATTTCAGCAAAGAACGCAGAAATTGATAATAGAACTTTTTCAACTTGTTGTTTTTATTGCAATTCCACCCTTTGTGTACTTAATGTTGGGAACCAATAGAAACAATACATTTTAGATACCTGTAAAATAACATAAAATGGATGGAAATACCCCTTACTGACTAAACAATGAAGGATTGGCGGCGTGTAATATGATAAATAAGAAAAACCAAAGGAAAAGAATCCCATAAAAAAGATAAGAGGACACATTGTATGCCTGCGTAAAGAAAGACCATTTGGGGTTCTCCATCTCGCGCGTAGAGCGTTTTACTTTAGCTCCCAATAAAAAAAAGTTTTTTACAGAGAACGCAAGGTTTCCGGGCTTGAACCATTGCAATAAAATAAACCTTCCTAGCCCAAAAAGAAGGACTAATATATAGCCATATTTAGCGATAAGTACAACCAGATAATCTATAAACATTAATTAAGCATATGGGGTGAAACTTCCAAAGGAAGCATACAAAAATAAAGACATTGCCTTTTTAAAGTACGTTGCATCTTAAGGAAAATTTAAAGTTGTGCAGAGCAAAAGTAAGTAGTTACAACAGTGTAATAGTAAATATTGTCATTAATAATTTAAATTTATTATGGATCAAACAGTAAATTAAAAGATTGAGCTATCTAATTGACAGGATTTCTAGTAACAAAAGCAGTAAATAATGTAAAAGAGGATATCTTCGTTTAATTGGTTGTGTAAATAATACACATTTGCAATTGAACGAATAAATTAGGCTTGACAAAATGAAAAATACCTCCCTTTTACTACTTATTATCTTCTTGTTTGCCGCTTGCAACAAAAGCAATGATACCGTTGCACCCGTAATTCCTCCGGTAGTACCACCTGTCACCGATTCAAATCCTCCCCAATATGGCACTCCCTTTGGCGGTGTTCCAAACAGACAAGATGCCATTATCTATCAGGTAAATATCAGGGCATTTAGTAACCAAGGAAACTTTGCGGGGGTAATGGCCAGACTAGATTCAATCAAAGCATTGGGTATCAATGTCATTTATCTGATGCCCATTTATCCGGTGGGTGCGGTCAATTCGGTAAACTCACCCTATTGTGTGAAGGATTATGTGGACATAAATAGTGAATTTGGTAGTCTATCAGACCTGCGAGCCTTGATAGACAATGCACACAACAAGGGGATGAGCGTGATTTTGGATTGGGTTGCTAACCATACTTCTTGGGATAATGCGTGGATAACATCCCACAAAGATTGGTACCTAAAAGATGCAAATGGCAATGTGATGAGTCCGCCCGGTATGGGTTGGAATGATGTGGCTCAGCTAAACTACAGCAACGCAGCGATGCGTTTGCAGATGATAAAAGACATGAAATACTGGGTCTATACGGCTAATGTTGATGGCTTTAGATGTGATTATGCCGATGGTCCGCCCTTTGATTTTTGGACGCAAGCCATAGATTCGCTCCGTAATATTACTTCCCACAAGCTACTGATGCTGGCAGAAAGTAACAACTCTGTCGAATTCAGTACCGGCTTCGACTACATCTTTGGCTTCAACTTCTATGGCACTTTGAGAAATATATACAGCAAGAATAATACTGTTACCGCAATTGATGCGTTGAATAAAAACGACTATCTCTATGCAACAAATGGACAGCAAGTGGTGCGCTACATTACTAATCACGACGTAAACGGCTCGGACGGAACGCCGCTGAAACTGTTTGGTGGCACTACCGGATCGATGGCCGCGTTTGTAGTGGTAGCTTATATGAAGGGTGTTCCGATGATTTATAACGGACAAGAAGTGGCTACCCCTTTTCAACTCACGTTTCCGTTTACAGCAACCAAGCTTGCATGGACGCCTAATCCCGCTGTGACCAACCAATACAAGGCTGTCATTGCGTTTCGTAATAATAGCCTAGCAATAAAGACAGGTACTTTAACCTCCTACAGCAATGCAGACATCTGTGCATTCACCAAAGAAGCTACGAGTGAAAAGGTGTTTGTTATGAGTAATCTACGCAATACAACCATCACTTATCCTATTCCAACGGCATTGCAAGGCACTATTTGGACAGATGCGCTGAACGGAGGTGCCAGTACAACCCTTTCTACACAGATAACTATGCAGCCCTACAGCTTTTTTGTATTGAAACAATAGGTAAACAGGGCAAAAAGTTCTATTGTTAAGATACTTGCTGACCAACATCATACGTTTGCACAACAGTAGGCACTGTATATTTGCGGCATGATACACAAACATACACTTATAGAGGCTACTATGGCGGGCGCCGCCGTGATGAAAGAGTATTTTGATAAACAATATACCATCAGCAGCAAATCTAGCTTGAACGATCTGGTAACCGAAGTTGACCATAAAAGCGAAGAAGCTATTTTTAATGTGATTAAAAAGCATTTCCCCTCTCATAATATATTGAGTGAAGAATCGGGTCCGGTGATTCAAGAAAGTCATTACAAATGGATTATAGACCCTATTGATGGAACGATAAATTATGCCAATGGTATTCCAATCTGTTGTGTTAGCATTGGTTTGGAACGCAATGGCGTGATGGAAATGGGAGCTGTTTACAACCCTTTCCTCGGTGAGTTCTTCTTTGCCCAAAGAGGTTTTGGCGCTACGCTGAATGAAAAGAAATTGCACGTGAGCGACACGACCGACCTCAAAAAGAGTTGCTTGGTAACAGGCTTTCCTTATACTTATTTAGATGCGCCTAATGGCCCAATTCAAGTTTTCGAGAAACTGGTACGTAAGGGGATTCCTGTCCGCAGACTAGGTAGTGCCGCCATCGATCTTTGTTGGGTTGCTGCAGGTCGTTTCGACGGGTTTTATGAGCATAAATTACAAGCATGGGACAGCGCAGCTGGCTTTTTGATTGTGTTGGAGGCAGGCGGAAAAGTAACTGACTTTGCAGGGAAAGAATACAACCATTACCAGCCCGGCATCATCGCCACCAATGGTAAAATACATGATTCGCTCTACAAATTGGTAAACGGAGGAGAAGTGGAATAGCCCCCCTATCCCCTAAAGGGGTATTATGGAGGAAGGAAAGAAGATGCCGCAAAGGCGCGAAGACAGAAAGAAGCACAAAGGGTGCATTAACCTTGAATTGTCCCTTCTTTTTTTCTTTTTTCTTTCTCTTACTTTTTACTTTGTGCCGCTTGGAACCTTAGAGTCTTTGTGGCGAAGAAAACAACAAAATATATGACTAACAACAGAACAGAAATAGCAGACCTTGGAGAGTTTGGGTTGATAGAACACCTGACCAAGAACTTCGAAATTCACAATGCCTCCACCGTTTTGAGTGTGGGTGACGATGCCGCCGTAATAGACCACTTCGGTAAACAAACAGTGATAACTACCGACTTACTGATTGAAGGTATTCACTTCGATCTGATGTACACCCCACTCAAGCATCTGGGTTATAAAAGCGTAATCGTAAACCTGAGTGATGTATATGCCATGAATGCGACCCCAACGCAGATAACCGTGAGCATCGCCATCAGTAATAAGGTTAGTCTGGAAGCCTTGAACGAATTTTATGAAGGAGTTTATGCTGCTTGCGAAAAGTATGGCGTAGACTTAGTGGGTGGGGATACCTCTTCCTCCCAAAAGGGCTTTATCATTTCGGTGACGGCTATCGGTGAAGTAACGCCTGATACTTTTGTAAAGAGAAGTACAGCCCAAAAGGGCGACCTTATCTGTGTGAGTGGCGACCTCGGTGGGGCTTTTTTAGGGCTTACGCTGATGGAGAGAGAGAAACGAATTTATCTGGAGAACCCACAGATACAACCCGACCTAGAAGGGGAAGATTACATTGTAGGTAGGTTGCTGAAACCCGAAGCTAGAAAGGATATTATAGAGTTCCTGGCAACGAATGAGATAGTACCTACTGCCATGATGGACGTAAGTGATGGCATCAGCAGTGAAGTATTGCACCTGTGTAAACAAAGTGGATTGGGTTGTATGTTGTACGAAGATAAATTGCCCATAAACAGTGCCACCCGCAATGCGGCGTATAAGTTTGGTCTCGACCCAACGGTTTGTGCCCTGAATGGTGGTGAAGACTACGAACTGATATTTACCATGAAGCAGTCCGACTACGATAAGATTACCCTCAACGAAGAAATCTCGGTCATTGGCTTTATGGACGATATCGAAAAGGGATGTAAATTCTATACTAAGGGTGGAAATACCTTCGACATTACAGCTCAGGGGTGGAATGCATTTGTGAAGTAGGGGAGAGGGTTGTAGGTTGTAAGTATTAGGTTATAAGTAGGAAAGAAGAAAAAGAGTATGATGATGGATATAGACTCTACTGCCCACGACTATGGGTTAGGGTTTGCAGAAGATACCTTACTTTTATTACCTCAATTTATTATTGATGCAAAAGTTTTGTCTGCTGCTATCGATCAATCAAATGAATAAAATAATATGCTCATCAGGGAAAAAGACAAACAATCGCTGCGAGGATATTTTGAAACAATCACGACGCCTGTCGAGATATGGGCGTATGGAAGTCGTGTAAATGGCACGGCACACGAAGGAAGCGACTTGGATTTAGTAATTAGAACCAAAGACCTTCAACCCTTTCCTGTAGCAGAATACCATAATTTGGTGGAGCAAATAAGAGAAAGCAACATTCCTATATTGGTGGAAATAAGAGACTGGACAAGGCTTCCCGAAAGCTTTCACAAGCAGATTGAGAAACAATATGAGGTGTTTTATTCATCTATTAATCATTAAATAAATGAATAAAGTTGGTGGTATTTGTCTGGCAATTTTACTCCTCACTGCTTGCGTATCCTCCCGCATCAAACACTATACCTTCAACCAAAAGACAGCGGCACCCAGGTTTAGAGAAGACTTAGTAGTGTTGAAACAAATACTAGAGGCAAACCATCCTAGCCTGTATTGGTACACCACAAAAGACAGTCTGGACTACTACTTCAACACAACCATCAACAACATCAACGATTCTTTAACAGAGGTTGAATGCAGAAACAAAGTAGCCGGCATCCTCAGTAAAATTCATTGCGGACATACGGCAGTACGGTTCTCCAAGGACTTTACCAAGCAACAAGAAAAACATCGGTATCCTATGTTTCCACTCAGCATCAAGACTTGGAAGGATACAATGGTAGTCACCGGAAGTTACTTACCGATGGATACAATCTTCAAAAGAGGCACGCTCATCACCTCCATCAACGGGAGAAGCAATAAAGAATTGTTGGATAGTATGTTTCAACTGATTAGTACAGACGGTTATACAAATGTGTTCAAAAGCCAGTCAATAAGTGGCAATTTTGGGTTGATGTATAAGCTTACCTGGGGCTTTGACAGCAGTTATACCATTACTTATCTCGATTCGTTGGGCAAAACTCAAACAACCACTATTACCAATTATTCTCCTGTCTCAAATCCCAATAAAGCTTCTCAGAAAACAATCGACTCCTTAAAGAAATTGTTGTCTGCAGTGCCTGAACTAAAGAAAATGGAACATTCCAAGAAGAAACCTAGTAAGCGTGAAATGCTTCGTTCCTTGTCCATAGATTCTAGCACAAGTACTGCTTATATGCGCCTGACTACCTTTTCCGAAGGGCATTTGCGTACCTTCTTCAGGCGTTCCTTCCGGAGGCTGGAGGAAGCAAAAACAAAGAATCTGATTATAGACCTGCGGGAAAATACAGGCGGGTATGTTAGTAGCAGCAATCTTTTCACAAAATATATCATCAATAAGCCATTTAAGAATTCAGATACGGCAGAGGCAATTACCAATGCAATAAAACATCCTTACTATGTGAGGGGAAGCCTTAGCTATTGGTTCAGCACGCGTTTCATCAGCAAAAAAATGCCCGATGGATTATACCATGACAGGCGTGCGGAGACCCATTTCTTCAACCCCAAAACAAAGCGTCACTTCGATGGCAATATATACATCCTACAAGGTGGCTATACCTATTCCGCAGCCACTATTTTTACTTCCACGGTAAAGGGTCAGCAGAATGTAACTATTGTAGGCGAAGAAAGTGGTGGTGGCAACTATGGCAACACGGCCATGTATCTACCAACTATCATTCTACCCAACAGCAAACTAAGGGTAGTCATGCCCACCTTTAGAACCATCTTGGATGCCAGCAGAAAGAAGGATGGAAGGGGTGTACTGCCCGATGTATATGTGGCGCCAACGGTGGAGTCTATTAGAAAAGGGATTGATATAAAGCCGGAAACGGCGAAGAGTTTAGTGAGAAGTAATAGGTAATAAGTTATAAGTACAAAGGAAGGTCAAGTTGTTTAAACTTAATACCTATTACTTACAACTTATTACCCAATAGTCTAAAACTTCAACCCTGGATAATGGTCAATCGTTTCGAAAACGTACTTCGGATTCTGTTTTAGTATCGTAATGAATTTAGCAAGGCTATCCGTATAATTCTCTTTCCTAAACATCCGGTCGTGCGATAAGATAACCACGTGATTCTTAGTATGAACGTGTCCTCTCACCAATGCACTATCTACCTGATTGGCTATCCTCCACGGTTGTTGCACCGGATAAGCGGTTTTATGATTAAAACTCCACTCTACATCCCAGCCAATTACATTATATCCACTGCTATCCAGTAAGTGACACACAGGTTTCACCAAACCAGATGCCTTGGTGTTCGAATCAATTACCCACGCACTATTGCCAGGCAATCGAATGATTTTGTAAGGAACAGACAGCGTTTGTTGGGCTTTATAAAAGTCTTCGGCTGCCATTTCGGGATGGTGATAAAAATATAGGTAATGATTGCTGGCATGTGTAGTACTATGATTGGCCAATAGTATTTGTGGGTAACTAGCTTTTACGGCAGCAACAATTTGTTTCAGGTGTGCGTCATTGGCATGTTCGCCAACCATAAAAAAGGTTGCTTTCACATTCAGTTTCTTGCACAGTTCCAGGCAAGCCATGGTGCCATTCTGAGGGCCATCATCAAAAGTGAGGTAGATGTATTCTTTGGTAGAATCGTACTTCACAGGCTTCCAATCAAACTGATTTACAGGTTTCTGTGACTTGTTTTGTGAAGAATTAGCTACAGGTTGTCTGGTCGTCTGTCCATCATTGTTGCAACTGGCAAATAACAATAAAACGAGTAGGGAATAAGGCAAGTAAAATCTTCTGAATGACTGCATCGTTAAAAAATAAGTGCGAATATACAGCAGTAGTTAAAGAGATAATGATTTGTTTATATTCTCTTTGCAATCGTTATAGTCTATTAATTTATCTTCGCCGCCATGATACTATTAGACGGAAAAGTGGCCTCCGCTGCGGTGAAGGAATCCATCAAAAAAGAAACCGCTGTTTTATTAGCCAACATTAAAAGAGCGCCTCATTTGGCAGCTATATTAGTAGGAAACAATGGCGCAAGCGAAACCTATGTCGCCAGCAAGGTAAAAAACTGTGAGGAAGTGGGTTTCGTGTCCTCTCTCATCCGTTTCGATAGTGAGGTAGAC
>CAISCV010000114.1 GCA_903883945.1 uncultured Chitinophagaceae bacterium
CCTGACAAAAAATCTCAATCAATCTTAAGGAATTCAATAACATGGAAATACTTTTCCATGGTAACGAATTGGTCGTATTGGTAAGTATTTATACTTCTCATATTGGAATGAAAAAAGAATAACATCCAAAACTCACGTTAAGTAATGGCCAGACACAGGACAGCGTCAATATGCTAGTAGGTCACATTCAAAAATTCCTGCGCTAAATATGCGAATGCTCACGCCTCAATAAAAACAACTCGCTCAAGAACACGCCACAGGCAGTGCTAGCCCTTGTAGATTTTAGCGAGTTTGACTAGCTAGTAAAAATTGCTACGTGTTGTTTAAAGAGTAAAAGGGTTCGAAAATGGATTCATTGAAGGACAGACCAAATAGGTTATCCAATTGAACAAAACGTCTGTACTCGTTTGACTGATTTAAATTGAACATAATTTTCTTTTTAATTTATTGAAGCTGTTTTGAGTTAATTACTAGTAAGCTTTAACCATATTATTATCTTGATACCTAGCTATTATTTTTTCTATTTAAAACATATAATCCGCTTTTTATAAAATGCGGGATACCCCCCTTGGATGGGGCTGTTGTAAGAGGAAAGAAAACTTTAGACCTCTTATTTTTTAAAGCAAATTTTGAAGCAATGGTATGGTAAGCGTAAACAATGGCAATGGATGTGCAAGCAGTGAATGGTGATTGGTGAGATGTGAATGAGGAGATGTTGGTATGAAGAGGGCATTGATTGTGTGTGTGGACGGGCTTAGTGTTTGAGGGCGAAGTTTTACAGTAGCAATCTTATACATCATCTATTTAATTTGATGGAGCAATACTTGGATGGTATTGAGGTTTGAAGGATAATAAAATCAGGCTTTATAACAAACATACGGCTATTAGCGCGTTGTGCACCACTTTGCAACCACGCTTAACCTTATATTCTTAGATATTTTCAGTGGACACACCCGGTTCATTAAAGAGTGGTTTTAAAGGTTGACTAAACACTTTACAACACACAGAATCTTGACAAAGAAATCATGAAAATTATATTACTTAAATCCCAAAAATATTACCCGAAAACACAATTAGTGCCCACGATAGTACAATTACATCGCACAATAGTACATTTACATCGCACGATAGCAAAATGGGAAAATAGTACTCGCAAAATCTATACTGGTTGACAGAAAATCTATAATAGTATGTTTTTGAGACCATACAGTTTAAACTGCTTTAGTTGAAACAGCAGAAGATAAAAGCGAACGCACAACATGGGTATTGCAAATATGGCTGGGGACGGAACAAACTCGGCTTTTGCACTTTCTTTAAGCTTTTGTTTCAAGGGACATACCACTATTCGGCCTCGGCTCTTACATTTGTCTTTCGATTAGTAATTGAGCTTTAGTAGTCGGCGGAAGGAATATTCTTGCCAGCCACAGGGGCAATACATGTTTGTTGGTGGCAAGCATAAACAGAATCTTTATCATGACCCAAACAGACTTTATAGGTTTTGCTGGAGTTACCATCCTGCTGATTGCTTATTTCTTAAATCTTTCAGACTTTGTTAGAGAGGACAGTTTGACTTATTTGCTTTTAAATGTAATTGGAGCAAGTATAGCCTGTTTTGCTTCTATACTTTTAAAATATTTACCCTTTATAATACTAGAGGGTTGTTGGACGCTAGTTTCGGTCATAGGACTTTTAAATCATTTGAAAAGGGTAACAAAATGACAGGGGAATCTAACCTAGAAAGACTATTGAAAACAATGAAACCAAAATTAAATATTGGCGACTTTGTTTTTTGCTCGGTAAAAGACTTAAAATCGATAGACCTAGAAGATATAGTATTAATTTTCAAAGAAGAGGAAGCGATTACAATCATTTTAAAAAAGGAAATAGCAGATACACTAAAACTTGACTATTCATTTATTTCTTCCTGGATTACACTGACTGTACATTCTTCATTGGAAGCAGTTGGTTTGACAGCTGCATTTTCTACCTCACTTTCTGAGAATGGAATAAGTTGTAATGTAGTTGCAGCATTTTATCACGACCATATTTTCGTGGACAAAAGAGATGCGGAGAAAGCATTGGGAGTTTTAAGTAGGTTTTCAGAATGAAATTATTTTGCTTATGTTGTTCCGAACACCATAACTCTACGAAGGTTGCGTGTACTGTACCAGTACCAGTGAGACATCAACTTTATGATATAACCCAATATTGCCAATTATAGTATTTGGCTCATACCCCCCTTTGTGTAAACTACTATATGAATTCAGTTACCTTAAAAGGTGCCGCTAAAACTACCTTACACATTGGTGATTTGCAAAACTGGGTTTATTATCTAGGGTGGAGACCAGTAATGGCGAGGTGAATGGAGTGAAGATAATGATTAATTTCATGGTTTTAGATAATGTAGGTAGTCGGCAGGGTTGGGGCAACTAGAGTGTAATGCAAACGCATATAAATTTATTTTTTTAAAAAGGTTGTAGAGATATTTAATAAATAGCTTACGGAAAGGCTTTTTGCCTCAAAGCCGGCAGGCTACCCCAACCCCAAAATGGGCAAATAAGCAACAACGCCACTACGGTTTACCCTTTGAGAAAAATATTCCCTCGGATTTTTCTCAATTTTAGCTGCGCTAGAACCGGATATCCCTAAGGTGGCTTATGTAAGAACTGGTGGAAACTTTAGCTTTCGTTTCTTTTATGCATTTAAAAATTTATATTCGTTTGTCCTGATCCAAATTGTAAATGAATACTTTGTTTGTATTAAATATTACAGTAATATTGGCTAAGTTATTTTCTATTAGCGCTTGAGTAAAAAACTTAATAAATGGTAATTAAGTGAATGTTTCGTTGGTTTTAAGTCTTTCGGCTAACAAAAACAAGAAATAAATGTTTTATTTTTTTATAAAAAATGTTTTTATCTAGCTAAATACTATACTTTCGTAACCACAATGGTCAGTTTACTATCTCTCGAACGTTTTTAACGTAAATGATTCAGGGTTTTTGGTTACTGTTTTAGCCGTTGATTATTTATTTTAAATAAAAAAAACATGAACATTTACGTTGGAAATTTAAGCTGGTCTATGACTGATCAAGACTTACAAGATCTTTTCACTCCTTATGGTGAAGTTGTAACCGCAAAGGTTGTTATGGACAAATTCAACCCAGGTCGTAGCCGTGGTTTTGGTTTTGTTGAAATGTCAGATGACGAAGCTGCAAGAACTGCTATCAGCGGTTTAAATGATTTGGACCTTTCTGGTCGTAAGATTGTTGTAAACGAGTCTACTCCTAGGCCAGAAGGCGAAAGAAGAGAAGGCGGTTACAAAAAGCCAGGTGGTGGCGGATATGGCGGCGGTGGAAACCGTGGCGGCGGTTATGGCGGTGGCGGCGGAAGTCGTGGCGGTGGATACGGTGGCGGCGGTGGTCGTGATCGTGGAAACAGCGGTGGCGGATACGGCGGCGGTGGCGGTAGCAGATATTAATTCTAATCCATACGGCATTAACGCACAAAATTTAAGTTCTGTACTATAGCAATATTGTACAGGACTTTTTTATTTGATACTGATTAAGCGTGTATTCTTTGTTCTTCGCCACAAAGACGCTAAGGCTAAAAGGAGCACAAAAGGTAGAAAGAATATACAGCTTCTTAAACTAATAAAATAGACGACAAATGGCATTGGTTAAAATTGGCACGATACAGATGAGTTGCACTGCCGATAAAACGGATAACATCCAAAAAACAATTATAAAAATAAGAGAAGCAGCTACTAATGGTGCACAGATTATTTGTTTACAAGAGTTGTTTTCCTCACTTTATTTTTGTGATGTAGAAGATCATAATAACTTTTTATTGGGCGAAACCATACCGGGTCCTTCTACAGATGCATTATCTATAGTTGCGGCAGAAAGTAAGGTGGTCATTATAGCCTCCCTTTTTGAAAAAAGAGCCCATGGCCTGTATCACAATACAACTGCTGTGATAGATGCAGATGGTACTTACCTAGGTAAATACCGTAAGATGCACATTCCTGATGACCCGGGGTATTATGAAAAATTCTACTTTACCCCTGGAGATTTAGGCTACAAAGTTTTTAGAACAAAATATGCAACCGTTGGCGTATTAATCTGTTGGGACCAATGGTATCCCGAAGCAGCACGTATAACTGCTTTGATGGGAGCAGAAATATTATTTTATCCAACAGCAATTGGTTGGGCCACACACCAGAATGAAGAAACAAATATTGAGCAATATAATGCTTGGCAAACCATCCAACGTTCTCATGCAGTGGCCAATGGCATCCCTGTTGTATCTGTAAACCGGGTAGGGTATGAAGGGAATATGAAATTCTGGGGCGGGTCGTTTATCTCAAATCCATTTGGAACTTTGTTGTACAAAGCTTCACATGACCAAGAGGAGACTGTAGTTACTGAAATAGATACTGAGAAATCAGAAAGTTACAGAACACATTGGCCTTTTTTGCGAGATAGACGAATTGATAGTTATGCGCAAATTACAAAAAGATATATTGATGAGTGATTAGTTGTTAATGATTAGTAATACTTTTTAATATTTACCACTTATACCTTATGACTTACAACTTACAACTTATATGAAAGGGATTACACCGAAGGAATCAGGATTTTATTTTCCGGCAGAATGGCACAAACATACAGCGACTTGGTTGAGTTGGCCACATAAGAATGAAAGCTGGCCTGGTAAAATTGAAACAATCTATGAGCCATACTCAAAATTTATAAAGTTGGTGAGCGAAGATGAATTTGTTTGTATCAATGTTATTAATGAAGCAATGACGGCTTTCGCCACCAATCATCTGGTAGCTGCAGGTGTAGATATGACCAAGATTAAGTTTTATCTACACCCTACAAATGATGCTTGGTGCAGAGACCATGGCCCCGCCTTTTTGATAAATCCCGAAGGGAAATCAAAAAAAGCCATCATTGATTGGGGTTATAATGCTTGGGGAGACAAATATCCTCCTTATGACTTAGACGATGTGATTCCAACATTAATTGGAAGAGAACTAAACATTCCTGTATTTTATCCTGGTATTGTAATGGAAGGAGGTTCTGTAGATTTTAATGGTCAGGGTACTATACTTACTACAACTGCTTGTTTGTTGAATAAAAATAGAAACCCTCATTTGTCCCAAAAAGAAATAGAGGGCTATTTGTACAATTATTATGGTGCTGAACAAGTACTTTGGTTAGGGGATGGCATTGTAGGGGATGATACAGATGGTCATATAGATGACATTACTCGTTTTGTAAATGAAGATACAGTTGTATCGGTTGTAGAAGCAAATAAAAATGATGATAATTACAATCTATTAAAAGAAAATATAGATACATTGCATACAATGAGGCTGGCAAATGGAAAACAGTTGAATATTGTTGAATTGCCTATGCCTTTTGCTGTTGAGTACGAGGGACAACGGCTGCCAGCTTCTTATGCAAACTTTTATATAGCAAATAGTATTGTAGCAGTACCTACTTACAGAGACAAAAGTGACGACAAGGCATTATCGATTTTGTCTTCTTGCTTTCCGGATAGGAAAGTAGTGGGTATAGATAGCACAGATATCATTTGGGGATTGGGGAGCTGGCATTGTTTGAGTCAACAGGAGCCTGAGGTGTAAATAAATTAAACCATTTTTATGATGCCGACAAATAAACTCAGTTCGCCCATTGCTGGATGTATGCGTTGGGGTCTTTGGGGAGCAGGTTTCGACACCTCCGATTACAGGGCAATGATAGAGTTATGTTTAGAAGTAGGAATTACCTCTTTTGACCATGCAAACATCTATGGAAATTACACAACAGAGACTGAGTTTGGCAATGCCCTTAAAGAAGCACAGTTTCTTAGGCAGGAGATACAGATAATAACCAAATGTGGCATTCAGTTACCCTGTGCCAACCGCCCCTCTTACAGAATAAAGTCCTACAACACCTCTGCTGCTCATATTATAGAATCAGTAAATCAGTCACTCATCAATTTTGGGACAGATTATTTAGATGTATTATTGCTACATCGTCCCGATCCCTTAATGAATCCCCACGAGATTGCATTAGCTGTAGACCAGTTAAAGCAAGCAGGAAAGATTTTGCAGTTTGGAGTGTCCAACTTTCTGCCACAACAAACAAATGCACTAAAAAGGTATGTGACCGTAGAATATAATCAACTAGAAATATCCATTATACACCTGATGCCTTTTGTAGATGGCTGTCTGGATAACTGCATCAAACACCAGATAACGCCAATGGCTTGGGCACCTTTAGGCGGCGGAATTTTTAGCGATGAGGGGCATCCAAGTTTCAGGAATATCATCGCAGTTGCTTCAACACTAGCCAAGATGTACAATACAGGTATCAATCAGATACTAATCGCCTTTCTACTTACACACCCTGCCGGAATCATCCCAGTAATGGGTACTACTAAAATTGATAGACTCTTTCAAGCCAAGACTGCTTCAGATATACAGCTAACAAGAGAAGACTGGTATAGTTTGTATCTGGCATCTACCGGAGAAGAACTAGCTTGAGAAAATAGCTGCGAAATGAATTTTATATTTAGAAAGAAGTAAAATGGCAGTAGAAGTTTAACTTCAAATTGTTAGCAAAGTAATATCCTTATACTTTTCTGAATCATAAGGACGTTTCCAACGTTTATGTGTCCATAGATAGTTTGTAGGTCGTTTAAGAATCTGGTCTTCGAGAAAGTTCCTAAACGCAATGGTTATTTCTCCTTTAGGTAAAGTTTTGGGCTGGGTTGTATACAAACTTAATTCTGAACGATAGTAGCCTCTTTTAATTTGATACGTTGTAGAAAAAACAATTGCTGCATTTGTTGAAACAGCCAAACGTTCAGGACCTGTAACAAAGGGTGCCATTTTTCCAAAAAAGGGTATCCAATATGAATTAAGCATGTCAATTGAGTTTTGGTCACCTCCTAAAGTTAAAACATATCTTCCCCTAGAAAGCTTGATAAACCCTCTATTGAAATTATTCTCTGGAATAAGATGCGTCCCAAACTTCGCACGCATATTGTACATTATCTTGTTTATAATCTTGTTTGATAGTGGTTTATAAACACCTATAAATGGGTAATTTACATTGGCACAATAAGCTAGATTTAGATATTCCCAATTAAAAAAATGCCCTCCATGTATCTGAACATTTTGCCCAGTTTGAAATAAATCGTTAACTACTTCGTAGTTACAGATAAATCTTTCATTTAGTTCCTTCTCTGAAATAGAAATTAATTTAATAGTTTCCAGAAAAGTATCAATTAGCCGATGATACATTTCATTGGCAATCTTTTTTCTTTCATTTTCCGTTTTTTCTGGAAAAGCTGTCTTCAGATTATCCATTACTACCTTTTTCCTATATCCAAAAATGCGATAAATAATTAAATATAGAAAGTCACTTATCCCATAAATAATACCCCAAGGCAATAGAGAAAAAAGATAAAGAATATAATAAACCAATTGATACATGCTCCAGACGAATATGCTGCGAAAATAAGAATTATACTGCCCTTATTAATTCTAGTTGGAAATGAAAATAAAAGTTAACTAATTATTTAATTGCGTTTACCCAGTAGAAATATAAGCAATTTATTTACACTATTATTTTATTCTTTACATTTGCTCTCCATTGAATTGCGGCGATGGCGAAATTGGTAGACGCACTACTTTGAGGTGGTAGCGCCTTTTACCGGGCGTGGGAGTTCGAATCTCCTTTGCCGCACAGTCTTCAAACCCGGAAATAGCTTCCGGGTTTTTTAAAATAAAGTGATACTTAAAGATGAACAAAAGAGGTTTACTACTTTTGGTAACTGCTTTTTTGAAGTAGACCTTTAAAGCTTTATCCCTTATAGCTTGACAATAAATTTTGGTTACTTACAATTGATGAGCTTTTTATATTAGGCAAGTCATAAATTACTAGCTTCAGTGTGCAAATCATTAGTCTAAAAAATGAGAGCCGTTGAAATATTTAAGCGGCTCGTTTTATTTAGAGATGTATGAACGATAAAATTACCAGACTAATATCCAAAGTAGTTTTTGGCGTTGTGGTAGCAGATGTCTTGAATTACTTTACCAGTCCATGCGATGTCGTTAGGCAGTTCACCATTTTCTATTTCTTCTCCAAAAAGATTGCAAAGAATCCTTCTGAAATACTCGTGACGAGGGAAAGAAAGGAAGCTACGGCTATCTGTTAGCATACCCACAAAACGACTGAGGAGCCCCATATTAGAGAGGGCATCCATTTGTTTGGTCATGCCATCCTTCTGGTCGAGAAACCACCAACCGCTACCCCATTGCACTTTACCGGGAGTTGTGCCATCGTTATAGTTGCCTATCATGGTGGCAAATAGTTCGTTATCGGAAGGGTTTAAGTTGTATATAATTGTTTTAGTAAGCTTATTGTTGGTATCTAATCTACTTAAGAAGGTGCTTAAAGAACGCCCCTGTTGAAAGTCGCCAATGCTATCAAAGCCTGTATCTGGCCCTAAAGTGACTAGCATACGACCATTGTTATTGCGAAGTGCGCCTAGATGAAACTGTTGTACCCATCCTTTTTCGTGGTCTAATTCGGCAAAGAAAATAAGCATCGCACTTTTGAACTTTCTTTGTTCATCGGCAGATAATTCCTTTCCTCCATATATTTTGGTAAAGATGGCGGCTATTTCTGCCTCTGTATAGTTGTCTGCATATAATTCCTCAATACCGTGATCGCTAACGTTACAACCCATAAAAGCAAAGAAATCGTGGCGGTTTCTGATTGCTTTTGTAAAGTCGGCAAAATTGCTAATGCTTGTGTTGGAAGCCGCCTCTAGTTTATGGGTGTAGGCAATAAACTTAGCTGCATCACTCACATTCATGGCCTGGTCGGGGCGGAAGGCGGGCAAAACCTGGATTTCGAACCCTTGCTCTTTTATTTGCTGGTGATATGCCAGATTATCTACAGGGTCATCGGTTGTACAAACAGCTGCGACCTTCATTTTACGTAACAGATTCTTTACACTATATTCTTTTGAACGAAGTTTCTCGGAACATTCCTCATATATTTTTTTAGAGGAAGCGGCATTTAAGATTTCGTGCACATCGAAGTAGCGTTGCAACTCCAAGTGTGTCCAATGATACAACGGATTGCGTAGGGTGTAAGGTACAGTGGCTGCCCATTGTTCGAATTTTTTGTAGTCGGTGGCATTGCCAGTACAATACTTTTCGTTTACACCATTTGTACGCATTGCGCGCCATTTGTAATGGTCGCCATACAGCCAAATCTGGGTAAGGTTATCGAAGTTTTTATCTTCTGCAATCTCTTGTTGAGGCAGGTGACAATGGTAGTCGATAATGGGCATACTCTTCGCGTACTCATGGTAAAGTGTCTCGGCAGTCTTGCTGTTAAGCAAGAAATTCTCATCTAAAAACTTTCTCATTCTATGTTCTTTAATCAGGTGTTATAATGGTTGAAAAAATATTATAATTTATTAACTGTTAAGGCGAAGCCTTTGTTTACGAGCGATTCTAAAGCAAGCGTAACGGCATATTCGAAGCCTGGGTAGGAGGTTAAATCTTTATCCCAAAGGGTGGTGTCTTTTAGGATGGAAGCTACCACTGCTGACAATTCTTTGCCCTGCCAATGTTCGCTCAAGCGGGCGGCATAGTCATCCGTGATTACATATTGCTTTCCGTTAATTGTTCCAATATATTTGTTGTCTGCATTCTTCTCGCTTTTCATAAACAATATGTAAGCAGCAAATCCCAACGCCATATAGGATGGGGGGGTGCCTTGTGATATATAATATTTTTCTATCACAGGCAAGTTGCGGCTCTTCATTTTAGAGGTGTACTGTACAGAGATACTCAACCACAGATGCTCGATAAATGGATTGCAGAACCTGTCTAATACTTTGCCTACAAACACTTCGGCATCATGAAGTGTAATGTCTTTATTCAGAATAGCGGGCGACATTTCCTTGTTGGCAATCCCAGTGATGAAGTGATTGAAAGTATGGTTGGCCATTGCTTCTTTAACTGTGGTAAAAGCACCAACTATTGCCAAAGCGCATGAGAAGGTATGGGTACCATTTAACAGACGTAGTTTAAGTTCTCTGAATTTATTAATGTCTGGCACAACTACTACCCCTTCTTCGTCTGCTTTGCTAAAAGATAAGATTGCTTTGGAACGTTCACTAGCTGTTTCAATAGCCCATAGCCGGTAGCATTCGCTCATTATCATCAAGTCGTCTGAATAACCAAGAAGTTCTACTGCGGCTTGCCTGTCTGTAATGGAGGGAGTTCCTGGAACGATACGGTCTACTAGTGAACTACAGAAGTCGTTAGCGGTTTCTACCCAGTTGATGAATGCCTGGCTTAGCTTATTATTGATGGCTAGTTGTAGTACTATTTCTTTTAATTTCTTGCCATTATCTACCAATAATTCGGTCGGGATAATTACTAATCCACTGTCAGCAGCACCGCCAAAAGTTTCGAAGCGTTTTACTAGTACAGCTAATAGTTTGCCTGGAAAGGACTTGGGTGGCGTTGCATCTACTTTATCTTCCGGCAACAAAGTAATTCCTACTTCTGTGGTATTAGAGACGATTATTTGTAAATCTTTACTAGCAGCAATCTTCAGTATTTCTTCCCAGTTGTCATTGGCAGCCAAGACCCTGCTGATGGAGGAATTGATCACAATTTCATCTATGTTATTGCCATTGTCAACTCCTTTTATCAGGTGCGTATACAAGCCATTTTGTTGTGCAAAAGCATCTGTTCCACCTCCATTTGTACTTTTAACTACTACTATTCTGCCGTTAAAAATGCCTAACCGGTTGGCTTTATCCACGTAGTCATCAATTAGCCCACGTAATAAAACACCTGTGCCAAATTGTAATATTTTTTCTGGCAAGTTAAATATCTCTTCCTGCGGTTTCTTTACGCCCTCGAATTTTACTTTTACTAAGTTCTCTCTTGTTAAAATCACGTTCGTACAATTTATGTTTTAAATCAACCTTTATTTTTAATGTTTCAATAGCCTTTTAGAAAGCTCTAGATTTAAGTCTACTATTCCCTCGACCGCCAAAGCAGCTATTTTCTTTGCACCAACAGGACTCAGGTGGGTATCATCCTTTTTGCCGTTAGGATAATTAATATCGCAGGGTTCTACATAATTATAAAGTGTCTTTGAAGAATCATCGCCCAATTTAGTTAGGACCAACTTGGTTTTCGTTAGCAGGTCGATCAAAGGAACCTTTAATGAATCGGCAACGCTTTTTGTGGCTGTAGGATAGAGGCCATGAGTGTCTGAAAGTACACCATTTTTAAAGCTTCGTCTAGTTATGGGCGTTAAAAGGATTGGGATTCCCCCTTTTTGTCTTGTTTCTACTACATACTTTACCAGATTGGTTTTAAACTCATCGATAGAAGTTCCAACTGCTGGTTTGTCAATCTTTTCATCGTTATGTCCAAATTCAATCAATACATAATCACCTGTTTTTATATTGTCCAGAACAGGCTGCCAATGATTTTCATTGATAAAAGATTTGGTACTACGTCCGTTCAGTGCTTTGTTTTCTATAGTGACACTATTGTCGAAAAAGCCAGCAAGCTCCATCCCCCAGCCTGTTTCTGGAAATGCCTTTGCCTCTTTCTTTGCCATGGTAGAATCGCCAATCAACCAGACGGTAATTTTAGGTTGTGGTAGTATGAATGATAACAAGATCAATGCAAATAGTACTAATGCAATTTTACATGGAAAACTATTTTTTAATATTTTATTCATTATATATTCTCTTAATTCCTAACTCTTATTTCCTTTCCATTTCTACTGCAGCCATGATAAATGCGCCTACTCCTTTTGCATCATTCTGAACCACTTTTTCACTCAGATAATATTGGTAGCTGCCATCGCGATAGGGGGTGCCTCCTAAGCCTGCCACACTCACGGTGCCGTTTAAGTTTACCTGATCATTAGCATCTGTTTCGATGAATTTATTAATAATGCCTTGATAACCTTTATGCGCGATTTGCTTAAATGAAGCGGATAAATAACCCTTTCTAACCCCTTTTGCCAAAGCATATACAAACATGCAAGAAGCAGATGCCTCGAGGTAGTTTCCCTTCTCTGTCCCTTTATCTAATACCTGGTACCATAAGCCAGATTGTTTGTCTTGATAGTTTGAAATGGCTGTGACCAACCTGTTTAAAATTGAAATAAGCTCTTTTCTCTTAGGATGATTAGCAGGAAACTTATCTAATACATCTACTAATGCCATTGCATACCAACCATCAGCACGTCCCCAGAAGTTGGGTGACAATCCTTTGTTAGGGTCTGCCCACCTTTCTTTTTTACATTCATCCCAACCATGATATAATAATCCTGTTTTAACATCACGTGCATGGTTCTCCATGTATATAAACTGATTGGCAATGTCATCGAAGTCTTTCTCCTCTTTAAAAGCTGTGGCATATTCAGTGTAAAATGGTTCGCCCATATACAATCCATCCAGCCACATTTGATAGGGGTAACGTTTCTTATGCCAGAAGCCGCCCTCATTGGTACGGGGTTGGTGTAGCAACTGGTGTCTTAATGTTTCTGCTGCGATCTTGTATTTAGGGCTTTTAAGTTTTTGGTAAAGAAATAATACTGCTCTTCCAAGTAGTATATTGTCTATGTTATAATCGTCTTCTTTGTACCCCTTAATGGTGCCGTCCTCCGCAATGAGGTTGTCTAGATACTTCCTGATGTAGTCGAAGTATTTCTTGTCTCCAGTTTGCATCCATACGTCTTGAACCCCTTTCATGAAAACACCTTGTTCATAAGCCCATTTGACATTTGTTGCAGTATCTGGCCATACCTTAAATACGGTACCTGCCATTTTTTGTGACCAAGGCAACGTTTGTGCATTGGTTACCAAACTATAAGTAAGTATAAATAGTAATGTGAAACTTGTTTTTCTCATTGTAGGGTTTCTTAATTTGTCAGTACATTATTATTGGGTGCCCAATGTTTTTGCCACTTAGGATATTCTTTAAATACTTTTTGGGGCGCATAGTTATACCATGAATAGCCATCTCTGCGTTCTCTGGTTACTTCTGCCAATGAATATACTACTTTGCTATCCCTATTACAAAACAATGGCTTATGTGTTTTAAGTTCGTAATATCTTGTCCAGATAGGGGGGGCGGTACTGTCTGTTACTACTATTCTGTCGGAAGTTGAAACCCTGAAAGGCGTAACCATTCTAGGTGCTGGGATTCTATCAACGCGGGTATTAAAAATCCGTGATTCCTGAAACCATATGACAGCATTTTGTATGGCATCTATAACCTCTTTGGATGGGTTGTTGATACTCATCAGAAACAATACTAGTTCTGCACTTTCCTGATTACAGATACTTGCAGGTTCAAACTTACGAGCCCAAGCAGGCTGAAGCGATACTTGATCATATTGCTGACACCAGGCGGTTGGCTTGCCACTATCGTTTATCTGTGTTTTAATAATGCAATCCATTCCTTTGTTATAGGCCACTTTTATTTGCTTCCTCAGTACTTTGTCAATAAAACTATATTTTGGATTGTTGTCTAGTATATCTTTCAGAAGTGCCATCACTCCAATCATTGCGCCATCATTATAAGTGATGTACTTGCTATAGCCATCTTCTAGTGGATAAAATTGAGGCCAGCCGCCATTGCTTTTGTATTGGGCCTCTAACAGAAAGTTAATTCCTTTTAAGGCAGATTCTTTATACTTTTCTTGTTTAGTAGCTGCATAAACAATAGCTAAAGCATCTATTTGTGTATAGCAAGTGCCGTTATCAAAGGTTGTATTCAGTTCATTACTTCGTGTTGCCACACTATCTCTTTGTTCTTTGGAAAGAATGGCAAATACGTCGTAGTTCTTAGCCCATCCACCGTTAGTTTTCTGAAATAAGATGATGTTGTCACCAATCTTTGTGATCTCAGTGGGTTTATATTTAGGCCTGTCTGGCAACGGATTGATCATCCTTTCTTTCTCATAGCCCATGTACCAATGACCAGAGTTGTCTCCGAAGGGGCTAGGATCTATTCTGGATAGGTCTTCTTTTCTGTGTTTCGATTGAGCAAATGTTGATTGCACTAAAAGCATTAGTACAATCATCAAGATTAATGATTGTAAATCGAGATTCCTTAACCACAAAACCCTGTTTGTATTTATCAACGTATATTTTTTTGTAGACAAAGACTGCTTTGTACTTATAAAGAATAGCATAGCAATTCGAGAAATAAGGCAAAGCAAAGTAACATTTCTGAAACAAAAATATTGAATACCCCCCCAATGACTATCCTGCACTATCCTGCGGCAACTAACTCGAGAAATTTTGTCAAGAGAAGTGGGATAAAGCAAAAAAGGCTATCAACTAAATATTAATACATTTAGCTGACAGCCTTCAGTTTATTGTAAACTTTATATTATCGCAATAATACTACAGTCCCAGTTTGGGGTGGGTGAATAGTTCCTTTATAATCTTTCCCTTGAGCCATCCATACATACGTTCCTACTTCTGCAGGAGAACCATTAACCATACCATCCCAACCTTTTGCAATGTCTTTCGTACTGAATACCAATTGCCCCATTCTGTTATAAACCCTAAAGTATAGAACTTCGGTAATACCTACTGGAACAGGTGTAAGGTTTCGATTTCTTCCATCATTAATGAAAGCAGTCGGCACTAATAGATCTGGAAGGGCATTATATATTTTTACTGCATAATCAGTAGAATCACGACAGCCTCCTTTACTTGTACCAATGATCGTATAATGTATATAAGGCAGGTTATCCTTTGCTAAAGATGCATTATTTGTAACAGTGAAAGTTGGATCGGATGTATCTGCTCTATTCAGGTATTTTAAATCGGTAGCAGAACTTGCCGTCCATTTGTAACTAACCTTGAAATTAGAAGATGAATCTACTACAAATGCGTGCAAATACATGGGTTCACCGGGTACTGCTATATCAGAATCATTCCTTGTATTTATCACGCCAATGGCAAACCGTGGCTGAACATAGACTGTTATGAAATCTGACACACCTGAAGAACTATCTCAGTTACTCCCTATTGATGAAGACCTCAACAACGATGAACCAAAGGCCCCCTATAACCTATGTTCCCCAGCTTCCCTTTTTGCCCAAGTACACGGCG
>CAISCV010000115.1 GCA_903883945.1 uncultured Chitinophagaceae bacterium
CAGAAGCCCGTCCGTTTTTGATGAAGCTCAGAGATAATGCACCATTAGTAACCCTTGAAAATGCACCAGCTATTTTTGATGCACAAATAGATTTAGTGAATAAACTGTTTGCATCTATCAGCGAAGAAGATTTAGCAACCAAAGAGGTATCTTATCCTTGGGGAGCAACTGACACTTTAGGAAAAGCTATTTTAGAAACCAGTATCAAATGGCTGACCGGTTATAAAATGCAATTATTTATTTCACTGAAACAGGCCACTGACATTACCTTATCCACTCCAGATTTGTGGCGCAAAACAGAGGACTAATAATGTCTTAACATAAAAAAAGCACTTCTCTACGAAGTGCTTTTTTTATGTTAAGTTTCAAAAATTATCCAATTATTTACAATCAGATTTGCTTGAATACCTCATTTTTGTCTAGCCACTCTTTTATTTTAGGGTAGGCAATCAGAAACCATTCCGTAAAAAAGTCGGGATATTCTTTCACTCCTATATCTAACCGGTCAAACGATCTATAGGCATAAGATTCAACTTCCGCGAAGTTGGGTTCTACTATACCATCATAATAACCCACAAATACATGGTCAAATTCATGTTCGCTGAGTCCATTATTAAAATTGGCATTGTAAGTAAAGTCAAAAGCTTTTGTTAGTGTCGTTTCGAAACCCATTTCTTCTTTCAAACGTCTATGGGCAGCATCTAGAGGTTTTTCATCCTTTCGGGGGTGACTACAACAGGCATTCGTCCACAAACCACCACTATGATATTTGCGCAATGAGCGTTGTTGTAGCAACATCTCTCCATTCTTGTTAAAGATAAATACACTGAAAGCCCTGTGAAGCAATCCCTTTTGATGTGCTTCCATCTTTTCCATTGTACCTAATTCATTATCATTTTCATCCACTAAAACAACTCTTTCCATCAGATAAATTAAATGAAAGTAACATTTGAACTGAAATGTTCATCAAATTGATTACACCAAATAAATAATCACAGACATTACAACAAGTTAAATTGCTGCCTGATACCCGCCTTAGCAAGAATAAATAGCTTAGTATAATCTGGAATCCGCACCCGTTCGTGGAGTATACGCTGGGGTTGCAGTTTTTTGATTTTATTAAATAGAGACAGGTAGTATTTATACGCTACATAAACTCCAAAACGTGCATGTAGTGGGAGTTTTAGAATTGCCTCATAGGAGGCATCAAAGTCTTTCTGAATATCTGCTTCAATTGCTTGTTTATCGGAATGAGTAAAGTTTTTAAAATCACAACCTGGAAAGTAGATTCTATCTAGTCCATTATAATCAGCCTTCAAGTCTCTTAAGAAATTAACCTTCTGAAATGCTGCACCTAAACTTCTTGCTCCGGGTTTTAATTCTTCATATAAGTCTTTATTGCCATTGCAGAAAACATAAAGGCACATCAGGCCTACAACTTCTGCACTTCCGTATATATATTCTTCATAACCCGACTTGTCGTATTGCTTTTTTCCCAAATCGAGCTGCATACTATGCAAAAAGGCTTCGATCAATTCTTTGTCTATGTTATATTTATTTACCGTTAATTGAAAACTATACAGAATTGGATTCAGACTAATTTTTCGATCTATTGCATGGTAAGTAGCTTCTTTAAATTCATCGAACAATTTTTGTTTATCATAATCATGGAAAGTATCAACTATTTCATCGGCAAACCGAACAAATCCATAAATATTATAGATAGGTTGCTGTAAAGAAGCTCCCAATAGCTTAATTGAAGAAGAAAAACTAGTACTGTATTTTTCAGTGGTATTTCTACTACAATCTAGGCTAACATCTTCAAAAAGTTGCATATTTGTCATTGCAGAATTTCTTTTTGTATTTATTTATCAAACGATTTTACAATTTCCTTTGCCACAACTTCTCCACTAATTAAACTTGGAGGAACACCTGGGCCTGGAACGGTTAACTGACCTGTGTAATACAAGTTCTTTACTTTTTTACTTCTGCAAGCAGGTTTTAAAATAGCTGTTTGTAGAAGGGTGTTCGCCAAACCATAAGCATTACCTTTAAATGCATTGTATTCGCTAACAAAATCACTCAATGCAAAGGTTCTTTTGTAGATAACATTTCCTTTTATTGATTGGTTTAAATGCTTCTCCATTCTTTCGATAATAATATTAAAATATTTTTCTCTCAATGAATTGTCGTCTCCTTTAAGACCAGTTGCCACTGGAATTAACAAGAAAAGGTTTTCACAACCGTTTGGTGCTACTGATTTATCTGTTACAGAGGGAGCACCTACATAAAATAAAGGATCTGATGGCCATTGTTTATCTGTATAGATTTCTTTGCCGTGTTCCTCAAATGAGGTATCGAAGAAAAGAGAATGGTGTGGCAGATTATCTAGTTTCTTATTTAAACCTACATAATATAACAAGCAACTAGGAGCCATCATTCGAGAATCCCAATATTTATCTGTATAACTTCTTGCGGTGGCAGGCAACAACTTTGTTTCTACAAAATGATAATCAGCTGCACCCACTACAATATCTGCATCATATTTTATGGGTTGTGTGTTGTATTCTGAGGCTTTCACCCCAACCGCTTGATTGCCATTTAAAACTATCTCAGTAACATCTTGATTAAACTTAACTTGTACGCCCAATTCAATTGCAAGGGAATACATTCCGTCTACAATTTCATACATCCCGCCTTTTGGATACCAAGTACCACCTACAATGTCGGCGTAGTTCATCAAACTATATAATGCTGGTGTATTTTCTGCTAATGCTCCTAAAAATAAAACAGGAAACTCTAAGAGTTGTCTGATCTTTTCGTTTTTAAACAGCGTCCTTACGTGGGTTTTAATAGAGCTAAAAACATCCAGCCGAAAAAGACCACTTATCAAATCATAGTCAATAAATTCTGTGAGGGAACGGCCAGGTTTATGAACAAGCTTGTTAATCCCTACATTATATTTATAGGAAGCCTCGGAAATAAACTTTTCAAGTTTTTCTACACTCCCGGGTTCTAACTGGTTAAATAACGCTTTTAATTCTGTGTAGCTAGCGGGAATATCCATCGGCGCATCTGCCCAATATATACGGTAGGAAGGATCTAGTCTTTCTAGCTGATAGTAATCAGAGACTTCTTTACTAAATTGTCTAAAATATCTTTCAAAAACATCAGGCATCCAATACCAGCTTGGCCCCATGTCGAAAGTAAAGCCTTCTGCATTAAACTTTCTTGCTCTTCCTCCAGGAATAGAATGTTTTTCTAGAATTGTAACATTATAACCTGCTTTTGCTAAGAAACTTGCTACAGATAATCCCGCAAAACCAGCGCCTATAACAATAACTTTCTTTTTACTCATTTAAGATTTATGGAGAAACAGTAATAATTCTTTTGCTTAATGCCTGTCTATCTGGGCTTTCAATAACTTGCGGGCAAAGTGAATTCGGCTTTTTATTGTACCTAAAGGTTCGCCTAGCATATCAGCAATTTCATGGTATTTATACCCATCAAAATAAAGTAAAAATGGATTCTTGAAAATCGTTGGAAGGTTATATATAGCAGCATGCACTTCCTTTATATTGATAGATGCAATTGCTTCATTTGAAACTGCACCTTGCCTATAGTCCAACAAATAATCGTTGGGGGTACTATCAAAAATGGTATTCTGTTTTGCTTTCCTGCGATAATTGTTAATAAATATGTTTCGCATGATGGTGTAAAGCCAAGCTTTTATATTCGTACCATCATTATACTTCTCTTTATTGGCAAGTGCTCTTAATAGCGTCTCTTGAAAAAGATCTTTTGCCAATTCGTTATCTCTTGTAAGGGTAACAGCAAATGGCTTTAAAAACTCGGTATTGTGCAACAACATGTAATCAAACTCTGAAGGGGACATAGTAAAATGTTTAACTATTATAAAAACGAAATTAAACAAAAAAAGTTTAATAAACACTTTAAATTGTACTATTTTCAAAAATAAGTAATTTTATAACCAAAGAGGTTAATAGATTTGCCCCATTTTGTATTATTTACGGATTATGTAAAGTGTTTAACCTACAACCATTTAGCATTTTGAAAAACTATTTTATATGAAAGTTTACGATCAACTATTAGCTGATAACAAAGAATGGGCTAAGGAACAGACAGAAAGCGATCCAGCTTTTTTTAAACGATTAGCCTTACTGCAATCTCCTGAGTTCCTATGGATTGGCTGTAGCGACAGCAGGGTTCCTGCTGATAAAATTACTGGAACACAACCGGGAGAGATATTTGTACATCGTAACATTGCAAATATGGTTGTTCATACCGACCTGAACCTACTGAGTGTACTGCAGTATGCAGTAGAAGTACTAAAGGTTAAACACATCATTGTATGCGGACACTATGGCTGTGGGGGAATAAAGGCAGCTATGACACAGCACTCTTTTGGTATTATCAATAAGTGGCTAAGAAATATTAAAGATGTATATAGAATTCACAAAGATGAGGTAGATCAGTTTGATAATGAGGACAGCCGTGCTGATAAATTAACAGAACTAAACGTTATTGAGCAGGTTTACAATCTTGCTAAAACTTCTATTGTACAATCTGCCTGGAAACACGATAATCGTCCGGACCTTCATGGGTGGGTTTATGGCCTTAGTGATGGTATAATACACCCAGTTTTCGAACTACCTGCCAATAGTCCGATCGACCCTTTTTATACGTATGATAATTTGTAAGAAAAGTAGCCTTTATGAAAGTAAAAAAGCCAATAAAGATCTATTTCTAAGGATAATCTAGTTATGCCTTAAAACTTACAGCTTATGATTTTCTACGAGCATTACTAGTAGTAATGCTCGTAGTTCGCTACGTTGTCCTTTTGTATTTTCCTATTTATAATCCCAAATTGATCATTTGAAATTTCAGATTATCACATTATAATCCAAAAGACTTTTCAAAATTCTAAATTTCAGGCTAAAAGCCTATTAAATATACTTTTATAACTGTTTAGACATGCATGCTATTGAATGATTGTTATGTCTAACCAAGTAGCGCAATTAGTATTTGAAGATCTGGTTTACAAAGCACAATTATTTGGTGGGGGATTGATTAAACATTACAGGTTATTATAAAGCTAAATAATTGACCTTCCAGTAATAAAAGGTGTCTTTTTTCTTGACAAAATGCACCTTTTGGCAATAATAGGTGTCATTAAAAGCTAATAAATTACCAGTTAACGTTAACAGGTGCTTTAAAAGTTAAATAAATGACCTGTTAGCGTTAACAGATGCTTTTCTTCGCGATAAAACACACCTAATATTGGCAATAAGTACGTTTTGAAATATAATTTGGATATTGAATTAGTAATTATAGATTTAGTTAATTGAAATTAATTGAAGACATATTGCAAATAATATATTTAAATTATAAAGTATTAATGTCTGTCAAAAAAGGTTTTATACAAATTGCTACATTCACTAGCATACGCAAGTAATGACTATGAGTTAAGAATTACTTTTTTTTGAAACATGTTCATAATGGAAAACAAATCAAACAGATACCAAAAATTAGATGCTTTAAGGGGATTGCTGCGATAATGGTTGTTTACTATTTTTTATAATTAGTGGATTCGTAATATTCATGAGAATAAATAAAGTAAAAACAAGTGGAGAATTCATAATAAATAGAATCAGTAGGTTGTATCCCACATATTTGGAGTGTGTAACATTTACTTTTTTTTAATTGTTCTAGGTTCTTTTTTCACTCATGTTAAGATTAATTTCATTGCATACATAGGGAATATGACAATGGTTCAATCCTATTTATTAATTCCTGATATTGACGGGCCTTATTGGACAATGATTATTGAAATGATTTTCTATATTTTAGTCTTAATTATTTTTAATTTAAAATTGATTAAAATATTTAAATCTAATAGGCCTAATACTGTCGATATTGCCAGTAATCTTATCTATTTTACAATAACAATAAATTTGTTTTTATTTTGATATACTATATTCCACTACTTCAATTTATGCCATTATTTTTTGGAGGAATATTTTTTTTTACAAACTTTGTAATAATGAACGTAGCAAGGTTGTAAATTATTTTATTTTAATAATATTTTTAGTCTGTCAATTATTAATGTCTGATCTTGCAGGTAGGTCTAGAGGTTTTATAAATCAAAATGAATATGCAGGTATGATTATCTCATATTTCCTGATTTTTACTTTTTTCGTCAATAAAAAACTAAGGGTTATCGTTACACCTTTAACATTAGACCTCTTCGGAAATTTATTTTTTAAGTTTCAATTCAATTGAGCGGTTGTAGAATGCTGCGATTAAGTTTATCCTCAGTCCAAATCTTTTTCTTCGGTTTCTATATTTCTCAGCAGCCACCCTGAATATTTTTACCTC
>CAISCV010000116.1 GCA_903883945.1 uncultured Chitinophagaceae bacterium
CATTATTTTAACAGTAACAGCTTCAACTACTCCTGTAACCCTTGCTTCTTTTAATGCAATTGCTACAGGCAGTAAAGTTTCATTGAGCTGGGCAACTGCTACAGAAATAAATACAGACCACTTCGAATTGGAGAGAAGTATTGATGGTCGTAATTTTAAGGTTACAGGAACACAAAAAGCAAAGGGTACATCCTCAACTATACTCAACTACACGTACTCAGATGATGTAAGTGCCTTGAGCGGCACAGTATATTACAGATTAAAATCTGTTGATAAGAATGGCGCTTTTAATTATTCTGCTATTAAAGCTGTAACAGTTAAAGCAACTAAGAATTTAATTACAAGTGTATATCCAAACCCAATAAAAGTAGGTGGGAACCTTAAGTTCGGTTACCAAAGTACCCAGACAGGTACTGTAACTGTAAACATACTAAACAACGCAGGCAAAAAAGTCTACAGCACTTCAACTTCAGTAAACGAAGGTGTAAATGCGCTTTCTGCTTCAACAGGAAATTTATCTGCTGGCATCTATCACTTATCAGTTTCAAACGGAAATGGTACGAGTGTAAAAACAGTAGTTATTCAATAAGAAAATGTTAAATACACGTTGGTGTTATTGTATGCCAACGTGTATTTTTAGATTAAGTTTGAAATGGTGCCTCTTTGGCGCATCATTTGTTTCCACCAAATATTATAACAATTAAAGTGATGAAGAAAATCGTACTCGTAGCCTCACTAGCATTTATGCTTGGCATGACTATTTCTTGCAAACATTCTGCTGATTGGTGTGCAGGTAAAGTAATAACAATAGATACCACAACAAGTATTGTTTCACCAGCTGACCCTATAACAAAGAAAGGATCCATAGACATTGATACTTCAATAGCAAGTGGACTATCGTATGTGAAGTCGAACATCAAAAGAAGACCTTATTCTGGAAGTGTTGATGGCGGAAAAACATGGACAAAGCTTCCACTAAACGACACCCTTCCTGTTGGCACGTACCAAGTGGTCATAAAGGATGGAGATGGTTGTGAATCGCAAGTGTACACACAAACTATTACATACTAACAAGATTGATTGCTCATAAATAGATTAAAATTCGTTTTCAAATAGAATAACATGAAAAAAATAGTTTTCCCAATAGTCATATTAATATGCGTTGTATTTGCCGGATGTTATTATGACAAAGCAGATATGGTAAACCCAAATACGGCACTACTCGGTTGCGATACTACTGCTGTTTCTTATTCTGCTACCGTTGCACCAATCATCGCAGATAATAACTGCAATACTTGTCACAGTTCGGGAGCGGCAAGAGGATCTGGAGGCGGAATTGTATTAGATACTTATGTAGGGGTTCAGGGGTCTGCACTAGCTGGTCAGTTAGTTCCTGCTGTTCGCCAGGATGCCTCTTGTGCTTCTTGTGTTCCTGCCTATCCTACTTATGAACCCATGCCAAAAGGTGGCAATAAAATAGATGATTGCAGCATTAAGCAGATAGCTGCTTGGGTAAATCAAGGAGCAAAAAACAATTAAATAATTAAAACAAATTAAAACGACAAATATGAAAAAGGTAATTCTTATCGCAGGTTTCACTGCATTGTTAGGCACTAGTGCGATGTCTCAAAAAGTATATGCAACCAAAACTGGACAAATTAGCTTCGATGCTACGGGTACTTGTGCAGAAGCTATAAAGGCAACAAATAACCAGGTAGACAGTAAATTCGTTGACAAATCTGGGCAGATTATCTTCAATGTACTAATAAAAAGTTTCAAATTTGCGAATGCGTTGATGGAAGACCATTTCAACGAAAACTATATGGAAAGTACTAAATTCCCTAAAGCCGATTTCAAAGGATTTATTACCAACATTACTTCAGTGAACTTCGAAAAAGATGGCACCTATGAAGTTTCTGCAAAAGGAACTTTAACCATTGATGGTAAAGGAAAAGAAATGATTGTTCCAGGTACTATTACAATAGCAGGTGGAAAACCAACGCTGAAAGCTAGTTTTAATGTTCCATTAAAAGAATTTATACACGGAAGTTATATCGGATCTCAAATAAGTGACAACGCAAAAACAGTATTAGTTTGCAAATACGACTAATAAAGGGGTTTAAGAATTTTATTATTTATAAATTGATGTATGAAAAGAATATTTAAAAAACAAGTGTTTGCTTTATTGATAATATTAATGGGCATTTGCAAGATGGCAGTAGCACAAGATGTAGACTTGTTTAAAAGCATGGATGAGCAAGATAAGAAAGACAAGCTAAATCAAACAGATTATACGACTGCAATCTTCAAAACTACTCGAATGATAAATGGCCAGTCAATCGAAAATGTGGGTGCAGGAGTATTAGATGTAAAAATATCTCACCGTTTTACGCCTATCAATGCAGGAGCAAAAGGTTTATGGGGTTTAGATGGTGCCAATATGCGTATGGGGGTAGATTATGGTATTAATAGCAAACTAATGGTAGGTGTCGGAAGAACAAAAGGTGGATTGTTTGATGGTTTTGCTAAATACAAAATTTTGCGTCAGTCTACAGGAAAAGTTACCATGCCTATTTCTATTGCCTTATCGGGTGGTGTTTTATGGAATACACAAAAGAGTAATACCTTAAACAATTATACCGACCGTTTCAACTATTCTGGTCAGATAATCATTGCACGCAAGTTTAACGATTACCTGTCTTTGCAAGTGGTCCCAACTGTTATACACTACAATTCTGTTGCCACTTCTTCTATGCCTAATGACTACTATTCAGTTGGTGTAGGTGGAAGAATTCGTTTAACAAAGCGTGTAAACTTAACTTCAGAGTACTATTACAGGATAACGAAACAAGAGGGTTATGTAAATTGCTTGTCTGTGGGTGTGGATATCGAAACAGGCGGACACGTATTTCAGTTTCATTTCTCCAACTCAGCAGATATGAACGATCGTTCTTTTATAGAAGAAACTACATCAAAGTGGAATGTAGATGCAGTTCGTTTCGGATTTAATATTGCACGTGTGTTTGTAATAAACAAACCAAAGGAAATTAAACTATAAAGTGATTTCAAAATACGACCTTAAAGAAAGTCCTTCAAAATACCAGTTTTGAAGGACTTTTTTTTACGCCTCCTTTTACTTGCCAAGCAAGAACAGAAAAAATGAAATACAAACTTATTATACTGATGCTAACTATTCAACTAGAAACAGCATCGTATGCGCAACCCGACTCCTTACAACAGCAGCAAGAAAAAATAGTAGCGCTAATTGGTGCCACATCCACGATTATAACACACAAAACAATTGATGCAAATTATGGTAAAACCTTAGTAGGTTTATTAAACGAACAAGCTGGCATAGTTGTAAATGGGGCATATCAACCAAGGGGCAGCTTCACCAATCTTTATATGGAAGGTTGTATGGGAGGAAAAGTACTAATCTTACTAAATGGTATTCCGGTATGGGATCCTTCAAGTATTTCTGATACTTACTTCGACCTTAATTTTATATCATTAAACGAAATTGAGGAAGTAATTATATACCGTGGTGCCATGTCCACCCAATATGGCAGCGGTGCAATGGCAGGTACTATCAATATTATTACAGTAAAAAAAGAGTATAACCAACCACTAAATATCACCGCTGCTATTGGTTTAGGTAATAAAGCCTCCAAAGAAGTGGCTACCAAACTTTGGGGTGCAAAAAACAAATTCAATTATACACTTAGTTATTCGGGTTACAAAACCAATGGGTTCTCGTATGCACAGGACACCACCGGTAAAAATAACTTCGACAAGGAAGGCTTCAGGAATGCTGTTTATGATGCGCACGTAACATACTATTTATCAAAAAGACTTGCAATATCTGGTTATTACTTACATAGCAAATACAAAGCAGACGCTGATGAAGAGAGTTTTTTAGACACAAAAAATTATTATTACACCAACACCATTCTCAACAAGAGACTAGAGATAAAGTATAAAAAGAACAACTTCTCATTAGTGGGCAACTACAATGTTTGTAATGCAATCAGAGACTATCATTATTCAAATACCAACTCGGAATACATAAAAGGAAGTGCACAGTTTGCCGATATAAATATCAATACATCCTTATTTAAGAATACATATTTATCAGTTGGAATAAATTATAGAGGTGGGATTTTTTTAAATAACTTCCATGATTCTTTGTATGGAACAAGCCAGAACAAATACCCATCTACCTATCAGTATGGGGGTTATACGGCCGTCAACTACCAAAATAGAGACAGTAGTTACTTTGTGGCTATAGGAGTAGGAACAAACAATTGTAAACAAACAAATACAACTGGTACATTCTTTATAAACAATTCCTTTAGGTTAATAAAATCCGTAAGGGCATTTGCCACCCTACATAAAGGCATGCTCACACCATCCATCTATCAATCGTATGATAGCAATATTGGCAATAGAAACCTTTCCAACGAAACAATGATAAACGGTCAGCTCGGGCTAGAGATAACAATAAATACGAGTACACACAAGGTATCATTCTTTCAAAACAACCTTCGCAATGGGATAGATTTCAACTCCAACACAAGCAGTTATGCCAATTGTTATTCTTTACAGTCTGTGGGTTTTGAATACGAAACACAATTACTCCTATCCAATCAGTTCAAATTAGAAGGTAACTATACCTATCTAAGCGGCAAGGAAAAAGCAATAAGCAGGCAAAATTTTTCCGATACAATCAGTTATAACTATCTCATAAGACGACCCAAACATATTATCAACTTTACACTCACGCATAAAGGACAAAGAGAAACAATAAGTATTTCAGGTAAATATGTAAGCAGCTATTATGAAGCAGGACTAGCCACAAATGATTATAAAATGAATGGTTACTGGTTAATTAATTTAAACTCTTCTATAACCCTCAACAAAACAATGAGTGTAAATCTAGGCATTCAAAACCTCGCCAATAACACTTTTCACGATACAAGAGGGTACAATAGTATTCCACTACTATTCAATCTTTCAGGAGTTATAACGCTGTAAACCCCCAATAAACAAAAAAGGCACAAACAGCTTTCACGCCATCTATGCCTTCTTTAACTTACGACTTATTACTTACGACTTACGACTTTAAAATTTAAGCTGCAATATTCAGCAACAGCTTCTGTGCAGTAGCCAACACAAAAGTACCCGCTTTCAACACCACACCGGCTTGATAAACCGTATAACTATATTCTGCACCAGCAAGGCTCGTAATATCAAAATCCCCTAAGACATCCGTGGTGCTTTTTCTTGTATGACCGCCCAACACAGGTTTTATTTCGACAACCAAACCCTTTATTGCTATTCCCAGGTGCGTAACCTTCCCCCTGAATCCACCATGAAGTGCATTATTATGAATAACAGATTCTATATGGCTCAATGTATAATACTTGGCATTATCTGGGTTACTCACTTTATAAATTGATTTCCCAGCAGCCCATATCTGCGAAAGTAAATCCCAAAATTCCTGAAGTATAGGAGCATTAGTAGTCCTCAAAGTAGTAATTTCCTTGTCCTTCGCCACCTGAGCAGCATTGTCGCTACTATAGCCAGTCCTAAGGTTCACAATCACCGTATTTTTCGCCGCCGAATAGCCCTTAGCCACCAATGCAGCAAGGTTAGCTGGCACAGCAGTGTTCACCAGCAGATCACGCAATGCAGTATCCAATGTCTCCAGATTACCACTATTCCTGGCAGCCCTCACTTCACCAATACCAAAGTCCTTCACCAATATGGTCAGTCCAACGGCATTATTCAGATAATATTCCAGTTTATTGATGGGATCCATTAATAGTCCAAGGTTTTTATCCATCCTTTGAGTAATCACCACCCGCTCCGAAATCAGCTTTCTCGGGTTAATTACAGCATCCACACCCGCCATTTGCGAACGAGCCGCAGTAATGTAAGCAACAGAATATTCAGGGGAAAGTGCCGTAAAATCGGCAAGGTCGGTTTCACAAGAATTGATGGTCATCTTACCAACAGGTACAAGATCTTCTAAACGGATAGCAATGTTAGACATAATATATTTTTTTATTGTTTCCAAAAGTACCTTTTATTATACCGTTCAAATTTTTATTAATTTTCAAAGCAATAAACCAATCAATTAGCCTCAATCCACCAACTAGCAGCGTCCCAATTCCCCTCTTGAGGGCCGGGGTGGTTGCTTTCAAGGAAGGTTTCGCTCCAAACGAAGCCTTCCTTTGCAATCCACCTATTCAAAAACAAGTAACAACTGCTGACAGAATGTGACCAAGCCAGAGATGCTGATTTTACTCCCAGAGTGGCTTTCTGAAAGTACAAAAGATACGATAAACAATGATTGTTTCAGTTAAGTGGTTTATTTCATAATGAATAAGGTAGGGAAACTTGTTTACCAAAGTACACCTGATATGCTCATACCTGATAGATCCTCTGCCGGGTATAGTAGCCAACTGAGTGAGTGAAGCATCTACTTCCTATATAAATCGGGATGACAAGCCTATCGACAATCTACTAGCATACCATTCGGTTGCTTCCTTTAAATCTTCTATGGCACTTGGGGATAGCTTAATGGCATAAGGGTTCGCCATTATTGGTTGGATAATTGTTGTTTCACGCTACTCCAATCCACCAATAGGGTTGGGTCTTTGTCTATCTTTTGTTTTTCGAGCAATACCTTTTCTTTTTGCCAAGTGGGTATATCCAATTCCAGCTTTTCGGATAGTTGTTTCCATTCTTCCATTGGTAAAAACACGCCAATTGGGTTTCCAGCCTTGTCGAATGTGTATTGAGGATTGATGTCCATAACGCTATTTTTACTATGATTGAAATGATAATTTCTCAAAGGTAGCCGTTTTACCTGAAAGTCATTAAGGGGCTTTGTCTTTACTACCTCACCTATTTAAAAATAAGTAATGGCTAGGAAGAGTTAGAGACCACCCCCGAGTTGCTGATTATTGAATAGACTTGGGCTAGATGGGACTTGCAATTACAGTAAGATGATAGGATATACAGGACTTTAGTTTTGAAATATTATAAAATACTTACGATTTATTTGAGCATTGATTCCCTTTATTTGAAGTCTGGTGAGGTTTATTCGACTTCGCGTATGCCACATTGTCGGTCGGGTGGGGTTTATTTGAAGTTGCCTAGGGTTTATTCGATGTTCGGTGAGGAATAATAAGGAAGGTTTCGCTTGAAGCGAAGCCTTCCTTTACCACCCACTTATTCAAAAACAAGTATCAGCTTAGATAATGTTTAGATTGTTTTATTATACTTTTTAAGGGGATTCCTTTTGTGGTGAAACATTGAGTGTACTATGATTAGTTTGTTTTGATTGTCTATTGTGTAAATAATGGTGAATGGATATTTTTTAACGCCTAATTCAAAAAAGTTCTTGTACTTATTCCTCCATCTGGTAGGATAGTCGCAAATTGATTCTAGCGTTACATCAATTGCTTCAATAAATTTTACTGCCGATTGTTCACTCCTTACAATATACCTTCTTACTGACGATTCATATTCTTCCTGTGCAGCTTCAAGAAGAATATAGCTATAGCCCATTTACATTCGCTTTGGATAAAATGTCTTGAATCCTTTTTTTACTATCTTGTGGAGTAATAACTTTTGATTGGTTTGCTTTATAGCTATCGTTACGTTTATCGAGTTCTGCTTTTAGTTCGGCGGAATAATCTTCCGAAGAGTCCTCTATTTCTGCTTCAATCATAGAATAGATTGCTTTTATTTTTTTGTCTTCTGCCACTTCCAAAAAACTGTGCAGCTTCTGCCGTATTGTATTTGTATTCATAACAGTAACAATTTTTACAAATCTAATACAATGCTGTTTGGTTGATAGAAAAGAATAATTAATGCCGAAAACCATAGCTAAATACACAACTTCAAGGAAGGTTTCGCACCAAGCGAAGCCTTCCTTTACCACCCACCTATTCAAAAGCAAGTAAAAGCTACAAATAAGTTAGGAACCACCCCCGAGTTGCTGATTATTGAATAGACCTAGGCTAAATGGAATGAAGGCTTCCTATGCAAACTATCCCCTTCCATATTTTTTCAAAGGGTGCTTCTTAGCATGGTGGATGGTTATTATTTCTATTGTGTCATTCTTAATCCGATAGACTATCAGAAATGGAAAGCGGGGAAGCAAGTAATCTCTAATCTCTTTATTGGAATCTATAAAGCTGAAATGGCTAGGATTTTGCGAAATCTTCTTATAAGCATATTCAAGGGTGGTAAGAAAATCATCTCCAAGTCCCTATAGCTTTTCTTCATACCAAACGTAGGCGTTCTCTTCATCTAGGTGCGCCAAGGGGGTAATGATTACTTTATACATTACCTTGTTTGTATTTGTTTCGAATCTTAGCATGCGATTCGTCAACAGAATAACCATTGCTGCCACCCTCTTCAAACACTTGAATACGTTGATAGAAAGAAGCTATTTCTTGGGTTGAGTAACGGGAAGTGGATGGTTGCAACACTTCGCGAGCTATCTCCAACTGATTTTCATCTGCCCTATCTATCAATTCGTGCAGTTCCTTTCTTATTGCTTCATTCATTGTTCTTCTTATTTATCTACAAATATAACGACTTACTAGCGAAGCCTTCCTTTGCAACCTTACCACCCTCCTATTCAAAAAAAGTAACGGTTATGGATGGGTAAGAGACCACGACTGAGGCGCGGATTTTTGAAGAGGATTGGGATAGATGGAGGTTAATCTTTCTGAAAACTCTATTACTTTATCGAACTCTGGATGGTTATCTTCTTTTGCTTTCTTAATATTTAAACTAAAGTTACAATCTTCACATACAACATCGAAAGCCATTAATATTTCCAATTCTTTTTTTGCATTAGGATAGTCGTAATAAAAATTAGCAAAACAATAAAATAATACTTCTGCCAAAATACTTGTCTTCTTCTCCCATTCGGCTGAACTAAGCGCTTTGTCAATATAAGCTTGTGCTATTTCTAATTTATTTTTTTCAATATAAAACTTTGCTTTGCTTGCGCTGTACCTTGCTTCACTAGTTTCAGATTCCAATGATTTTAAATAAAGAACGTCTTCATTATTGTATTCAATTTTGGATTCTTCCAATGCCCTATCTATTCTTAATTTTTCCAAGGACACTTCTATTGAATTTACCATTTCTTCATCACAACATATAGTGAGCTCCAAAGCTTTTGTATAAAATGATTCAGCTTCTTTGTAGTCTTTCTTTTCATAGTGTAATTCGATAGCTTTTTCATAATAATATTCAGAGCTATATTCAAATTCAATACTTTTAGTTTTCAAGTAATACGCTTCTTCTAGTCTTAATATTTCGGTTATATCTTCAATGGTTAGTATCAATTCAGAAGACATTTTCCTTTGAACATAATAAACCATATCTTCTTCAAACTCTTCTCCTGATTGAACACCAAATTCAAGTAATTTTTTTGATTCATCCAG
>CAISCV010000117.1 GCA_903883945.1 uncultured Chitinophagaceae bacterium
ATTAAAAGAGGCAGGTTGTCGTAACATTAAAGAATACAATGAGAAATTTACCAATCGTAGACTGAATCCTCAAAAAGGACATCAATACTTACCCTTTATTGTATTGGTAGTAGATGAATTTGCCGATTTGATTATGACAGCCGGCAAAGAAGTCGAAATGCCGATTGCTCGTTTGGCACAATTGGCGCGTGCTATTGGCATTCACTTGATTATTGCAACCCAACGTCCTTCTGTAAACATCATTACAGGTACTATTAAAGCGAATTTCCCTGCGCGTGTTGCCTTTAAAGTATCTTCTAAAATAGATAGTCGTACCATTTTGGATGCCGGTGGTGCAGAACAATTGATTGGTAAAGGAGATATGCTAATTAGTTACAATGGCGAGATTACCCGTGTACAATGTGCTTTTGTTGATACGCCCGAGGTAGAGCGTGTTTGTGAGTTTATTGGCAACCAGCGTGGTTATCCTGAGGCGTTCTTGCTACCTGAATATGTAGATGAAAAAGAAATGGAAAGCAAAGACTTTGATAGTGGCGACAAAGACCCATTGTTCGAAGACGCGGCTAAACTAATTGTACAAAACCAGATGGGTAGTACTTCTTTAATTCAACGCCGGATGAAACTTGGATACAACCGGGCAGGAAGGCTGATGGATCAATTAGAACGAGCAGGTGTTGTAGGCCCCAATTTAGGCAGTAAAGCAAGAGAAGTGTACTTTAAAACAGATGTTGAGTTGCAAGACTATCTAGATAATTTGCCCGCGTAATTTCTGTCTCAAAGGTTACTCTTGTTTAGGCACATTCATAGAAAAATATATTGATAGTAGTCCTAATTTAAGCAAATTCTGATAGTTTATTGTTATATCAAATAGGATATAAGCAAATTCTGAATGAACCTACAATAATCAGTTTATCAATATACAAAATCTTGCAATTAACGACCGCCTCTTCCGCCAGTATCGTCATTACTGATGCCTTTTTCGCTCTTTTTAATTTCACTGTTTAGGTGACCAAATTTATAGCGGATAGTAATATTTATCCTCCGGGCATAATCATAGTTATAGTTGTACTGACTAAAGTTGGCACTACCAGCATAGAAGTCGATCTTTCTAAATTCATTGAATGGATTGGTCGCAACTACTGATAGGCTTACTTTCTTATTAAATAAATCTTTAGACCCTCCCAAAGAAAAGTAGTAATAGTAATTGTCTCTTCCCTGTAGCAAAACATAGCGACTGTCGTAGCCTATATCCGCACTTATATGAAAGTCTTTTGGGAAATTGTAACTCGTAGTAGTGAAACAATGTCCTTGAAACCCGCTCTGATTATAAAACTCTCCATTAAATGTCCCCTTCAACCATACGTGAAGCAATTGCGCATTAATATTTACATTTAACTGCTTGGTAATAGGATAATTCCCATTGAGGCTGATGCCCAACCCCCTGTTTTTGCCTACATTCAGATAGGTACTTTGGGTTATGGTATCTTTGTTCACACTTGTTACGTTTTCAATTGTATTGTTTGCAAAAGTGTAGGAAAGCCCAATATTTATATTCCCCTTTGCAAAATAGCTGTAATTCAGTTCAATAGAATTATTTTCAACTGTTTGCAATTCTGGATTCCCAGAACTGATTACAAGTGGATTAGATCTGTTTACGAAAGGGTTCAGTTGCCAGATACTAGGGCGTTGAATTCGTTGCGTATACCCTAAATTGATGCTACTTCTTGTCTTAAATTTTCGTTGGATAGAAAAGGATGGGATTAGGTTGTAATAATTTTGTTTTACACTAGATCCAACTGAGCTAAACTGGGCATTTACAGTAGTCACTTCCAGTCTTAGCCCAGCTTTCACCACATATTGTTCCAGCTTCAATTCGTAGGAGTTGTAAAAGCTGTAAACATTTTGCTTATATCTAAAATCGTTTGTCTGAGCGGAATCTGTTAGATATTGGTTGCTGATGTTATCGAATGCGTCGTAATTATAATTGCTGAAATTGTTTCTGAATATAGCTTTTGTACCGGCCTCAATGGTGATTTTTTTTACAGGATGAATATAATCCAATTGTATGGTATGCTCTTTGGTTCCCTCGTTATTATACTGCTTATAATTGGGTAAAACTGTATTGAATAATTCAGAATAAAGTCCATTTATTTCACTGGAGTATCCTTGATCATTGTATTTGTAGGAAGCAGTTAATAGCCTTTCTTTATTGCTTTTAAAACCTAGTTGATAGTTAACAGAGGCATCCGTTCCAGAATATTTAAGATGGTTATTGTTAACCAAGCTATAAGCTTGTAGTAATGTATGGTAAACATCTTCAACTGTCGATCTTTGTGTGTTACTCTGATTCGAAATCCAATGGTAGTTGCTCAAATTAGCGGATAGCAAATGGAGGCTATCAAACTCAAAGCTGATTTCTAAGCTTAAATACGGATTTCTGCTTTTCTCAATGTTCGTTCCTTTTTGAGACAAATAGCTTGCAGATGGACTTTTTATATTGTTTGTATAGCCATTATCTAGTATTTGTTGGTTGGGTATTTGAAGACCTATAAAAGCACTTGAGCCAAGTTTGCCTTGTTTTACTGTACCATTAAAGTTGAATCTAGAACCATTTACTGTGTTGTAACTAGAACTGATATTACCATTATAACCATCTCCAATATTTTTCTTTGTGATGATATTAATGATGCCTGCCAATCCTTCAGCATCAAACTTTGCAGGGGGGGTAGTAATTACTTCTATCTTGATGATATTACTGGCTGGCATTGCTTTAAACACATCAGAAGGGTTTTGTGCAATAAGTGCTGATGGTTGTCCATTGATAAGAATTTTATAATTCCCACTTCCTTTTACCTTTATTTTATCTGTAGCATCTACCGAAACCAACGGTACTTTTCGTAGCATATCCAGCACATTCATGCCATTGTTTTCGGGGTCAGCTTGTACATCGTAGCTTATCCTATCAACCTCCTGCTTAATTAACGACTTTTTTACAGTTCCAGTAACTACGACTACCCCAATTCCTACTGAAGTTGCTTTAAGTTTCACTTCACCAGCATTTATTTCTATCGTATCACTTGTAGAAGCTGGGGTTAAGGCTATAGCTTTCGTTTGAAATCCTACCGATACCAGTTGTAATAAATAGGGTTTGTTTTGCATACCTTCAAATTCAAAACTACCATTGTCTTTGGATAGGGTATTTTTTACCAATTTATTATTCTTTTTATCAAGTAACGTAACTGTTACATAAGATAATGGGGTATTTTTTAATGAATCAATAACAATCCCTTTTATAGAAACTTTGGACTGCAAAGATTGTCCACTCACAATATTTATAGTGATAAATAGAAAAATAGATATTAGTACAGTTTTCATTAATATGGTTATAGGTAGGCTCCTGATCTTAATTATTGTTAACTAACTTAGTGAATCCTAATAAAGCAAACATAATCGAATGATGGATAAAAACAAAAAACTAACTTAAATTATTAATATTTATTTTATTTTAAACTGTTTAATTGGTCTCTTTGATTTCTTTAAAACACATTTTAAGACTAACTATTTTTATGCCTTTTTTTAAGGCTTTGAAAGAGTAGTGTTATCAGTTAAGGATATTTTTTATTTTTAATTCTAATTGTAACAATTGTTTATCACGCATAATCGTAATTGTAACAGTATTTCCTGCATTCTGGAGGGCAGTTTTTATGGCTTGTATGTCTTTGAGTACTAGTTTATCAACAGAAAGAATGATGTCACCAGTTTTAAATCCCGCTTTGTCTCCAGGTGAATTGGGAACAATATCCATTACCCGTATATCATTATTCACCTCGTAAATACCAAGACCTGTATAGGAATAGTTGAAGGAATCGAGGTAATGTCTATTTGGCTTAAGGTGAATACTTCCTTCGGGATAATTAAGGGTAAGGTTGAATCTTCTCAGCAGATCATTTCCTATAATACCACAGTAGAATGGATAAGAAGTAACGTTATATGTATCATCAAATACAAAAACAGGAACTTTTCTAAAGCGGTATGGGCCAAGGTGAATAAGTTTCACAATTGATAACTTCATCAGTTTCTTGCCCCCAATACCTTCGCCTTGTGTGATAAAGAACTTTCTTCTCTTCCTGAATAGGGCACTGTCTTTTACGAAGACATCAGATAAAAGCATGTTCAATCCTGCACCAGTATCTAAAATATAACTACTCATGATGGTATGACTGTCGTTCAGATACAATTCGTTTGTAGGTAATGGGGATAAGTAGGGTTTTATGAGATAACCGCCTCTAGGATACTTGAAAGTGCCTTTGCTGTAGACTTCAATTTTTTGTTGGTCATAGTCTATCCTAACAAGGTATCTTTTAAAAAAGCTATAGCCAATGATGCCATCAATTTTAATTCCATAAACGCTAGTTAGCAAATCATAATCGTTTATGTGAAAATTTAGACTGTCCACAGTAAGTTTTGGTAAATGCAGGATGTGATTATATGTGAAATTTATTTTATGGGTTCCTGCAATTCCTTTGATTGTTTTATTGCTTTTCTCTATCAGAAAGCCTAGCCTTTCTACTGTTGAGGAATCAAATGAAATGCCACCGCAACCTGTGTCCAATATGAATGTGAGGGAGTCTTCTTTATCGTCTACTGTTGCTTTTAGTAAAATGATTCCTCCCGTGAGTAGTACAAAGCGAAAGCTTGATAATAATTTTGCAGGTGGGGTTACAACAGCTTTCTGTGCCAATATGCAAGATGGGGTAATGAAGAGTAAGCCACATATTGCAATTGCACCAATTAACTTGCTTATCATTTGCATGGCAAAACGATTATGAAAAAATAAATTTAGACATTTATTGTGGAGTAGGTCTATAAGTTTGAAGAATGAATTAAAATAAGGATATACGGTAAATTGCTTCTAAACAAAAGGCTACCCGATTGGATAGCCTTTTGTTATTTTATTTGAGTTGAAATAATATTACTTCTTTACCTCGCCCGAGCCCAATGGTTTATCTTTTGCAAAGTCAACCAAGATTGGTGCTGCTACGAAGATGGAGGAATAGGTACCTGTGAATACACCCACTAGCATTGCAAAAGCAAATCCTCTTGTTACTTCTCCACCAAAGATGAACAAGATTAGGATAGTTAGGAATACAGTCAATGAAGTCATTACAGTACGACTCAATGTCTGGTTAATCGCTTTATTGATGATGGCTGCATTGCTTTCACCGCGCATCAGTTTACTATCTTCTCTGATACGGTCATATACTATTACGGTATCATTCATCGAGAAACCAATAACTGTAAGTACCGCCGAGATAAAGTACTGATCTATTTCTAATGGGAAAGGAACCCAACTACGTGCGAAACTGAAAACGATTAATGTTACCAAAACGTCGTGTAACAATGAAACGATTGTACCCAAACTATATCTCCAATCGCGGAAACGTATGAAGATGTACAAACAAATGGCTATCAAAGCAAAGATGGTAGCTTTTGTTGCACCAAATTTTAACTCCTCAGAGATAGTCGGTTGAACTGTTTGAGAGCTTTGTTTGAACTTAGTGTCAAAGTCAGCGTAAGACAATCCTTCTGGTAAGAAGTTCTTTAAGCCTTCATACAATTTAGTTTCTACATCTTTATCAATGCTGTTGTCTTTGCTAGTTTCAGCAATACGATAAGCAGTAGTTATGTTTAATTGTGTAGCAGAACCAACAGTTTTGATGATTGGTGTCTCGCCAAATACTTTCTTTAAATCTCCTCTGATAGCTTCAGTGCTAACAGGTTTTTCGAATTTAATAGTATAGCTACGACCACCTTCAAATTCAACTCCTTTATCAAATCCATTGAAATAAGATGCAATACCGCCAATCAATACGAAAGCAGAAATTACATACGTATACTTTCTGTATTCAATAAAACGGAAAGAAGCGTGTTTAAATATCTTTCTGGATACACCTGTAAAATAATCAAAGTGACGATCTCTGTTCATATACAAGTCTGTAACCAAGCGAGAAACAAGGATACCACAGAAAAGGGATAATATAATACCAATCATCTGCGTAGTAGCAAAGCCTAGTACCGGACCTAAACCAAAGTAGAACAAGATACTTGCAGTTAAGAAAGTGGTAACGTGAGCATCCAAAACAGGAGACAACGAACGTCTGTACCCTTCTTTAACGGCAACTTCATAGGTTTTGCCTTTGGTAATTTCTTCTTTAATTCTTTCGAAGATAATTACGTTCGTATCCACAGCCATACCGATTGTTAATACCAGACCGGCAATACCTGCAGCAGTTAAGGTGAAACTTAATGCACTCAAAATACCTACTGTAAATAACAAGTTTAGTATCAAGGCTATGTTTGCAACCCATCCACCCGTGTTGTAATAAACCAACATTAATCCGAATATTACTAAGAAAGAGATAAGGAAAGATAATAAACCACCTTGTACAGCAGCCTTACCCAAAGTTGGCCCTATCACTTGTTCCTGAACAATTCTTGCAGGAGCAGTTAATTTACCACTCGTTAATATTTCAGATAAGTCTTGTGCTTCTTTGGCAGAATAGTTGCCACTTATTTGTGAGTTACCTGTTGTAATGGCATCATTAACGGTAGGAGCGGAGTAAACAAAGTTATCTAGTACAATAGCAATAGGTTTGTCAATATTACGAGCAGTCATTTTTGCCCATATATTGGTTCCTATTTTATCCATATTCATTTTGATAGCTACTTTACCACGCTCATCAAAATCTTGTTTTGCATCTGTTACGTGCTCACCTTCCAGTTCTGCCTGACCATTATCCAATGTTTTAACAGCATACAATTGTAAGATGTTTCTAGCTTTAGGATCATCTACGTCCACTTTGCCATACATAAAAGATAAGTTAGCAGGGAATTTACTCTTTACGATGTCTAGTCTAAGATATCCATTCAATAAGCCAGTATCCGAGCTTTGAATGTAACCAATAGAGGAAGGGTAGATAGTTTTACCGGTCTTAGTCTGGTAAGGTTGGTTAAACTGAATTAACTTTCTGATAGGGGCTTCATTAATCTTGTTTTTAGAAGTATCAGCCTTTGTAGATTTACTACTGTCTTTGTTTGTACTATCTGTTGCTTTTACGCCGTTCAAGTAGTCCTGAACCGTTTTATCCGCATTTTTAATTACCTCGGCAATTTCGCTTAAGTTATAAACTTCAAAAAATTGAAGGTTTGCAGTAGATTGCAAATATCTTCTTACTCTTTCAGGATCATTAGCACCTGCCAGTTCAATACTGATGATTGCTTTAGCTGGATCTTTATTAATGTTAGGAGAAGCAACCCCAAACTTATCGATACGTGTTTGAAGAATCCTGTAAGTGTTATTAAAGGCTGCTACTGATTCTTCTTGTAAATAAGACTTTACAGCAGCATCACTTGCATCAAACTTTAATTTACCATTGCTTTTTGCAACAAAGAGAGGCGCAAGGTTTACACCAGGGTTTTGTTGTTTAAATGCATCTGTGAACAAAGTAATCAGGTCAGCACTGCTGTTTGCTTTTTCAGCAACTGCTGCATCCAATGCTTTATTGAAGGCTGCATCTTTAGAATAGTTAGCCAAAGATCTTACCAAGGCGTCCAATCCTACTTCCATTGTAACACTGATGCCTCCTTGTAAGTCAAGACCTAACATCAGTTCCATATCCTTTGCACTGCGGTAAGTAGTTAGACTTAAAGGACCAATTTTGGTATCTTTAGTACTATCTAACAAACGTTGCAAACGAATTCTTTTCAATTCTTTTAAAGAATCACTGTATAAAGCTCTGGAAATGGTATCGGAAGGATACTTTGTCTCAGGGGAAGAATAATTGGCTGATAACCATTTATCAGCTTTTGATTCCATTTCGCTCTCATGGCTACGAACAATCCAAGTAAATGATAATTGATAAACACAAATCAATATAAGTGCAATGGCGAAGAACCGTACTAAACCTTTCAGTTGCATACAAAAAACTATTTATTTTTAAAAGTTGGCAAATATAAGGGAATGGAAACTATAAAAAACTGCACTTAAAAGAAGTAGGAGTGAAAAAGATATTGTTTACATGACTTCCTTTGGTAACGTATAATAAATGCCTTCCTTTCCGGACATTTTATAAAGCCTCTGCTTGGCTGTCTGATTAATTAACGAATCAAAACAATTAAAAAAAAATATTTTGGCGATTCAATTTCAATCCCCATATTTGCATCGCAATGGATAACAATAAAATTAATAATAGTTGGTGGTGGCATACAAACCTTTTTAGAGGCTTGTAATGGCATTGTCCATACATTTTCATACTATTTGAAAAGAGCCTCGACAGATTGTCGAGGTTTTTTTTTGTGGTGAAAGAAGGATAGCCACAAAGACACGAAGACACAAAGAAGCACAAAATGTTACAAGTTACTGGTTTCAGGTTTCCAGTACTAGCAACCAGTAACTGGTAACTTGAAACATAAAATAAGAATATGAAGAAGATTGAAATAACAACTACGATTAAGAAGATGCTGGCAGATGTATATACGCCTGTTGGTATTTATCTCAGAGTGCGAGACAGGTTCAGGGATACTATCTTATTGGAAAGTACCGACAATCACGTCGCCGAAAACAGCTTCAGCTTTATTGGTATCCATGCCATTGCTGGCATTGAAATTACAGATACGGGCAGTCTGGAATACAAACTTCCCGGGCAAGAGCCTGAGCGTATTCCCATTACCAACACCAAAGCGGTGCCTGATGAAGTATGGGCATTCATGAATCGCTTTGAAATAACTAACAAGGCAAATAAAGAAGGTAATAGTCTGGAAGAAGCGGCTGCCAAGTTCGCGCAAGGCTTGTATGGTTATACTACTTATGATGCAGTGCAATTCTTTGATAGTGTAAAGCTAACCGTTAACCGTAAACCGTTGACCGAAGGAGATCCACAGTCAACGGATATCCCGCTTATGCGTTACCGCCTTTACCAATACGTCATTGCAATTAATCATTTTAAAGATGAATTATATTTATGTGAGAATGTAATTCCGGGTATAGAAAGTGATGTGCAAGTGGTTGAGAGTTTAATCAAAAGTAAAGATGTGCCTACTTATCCATTTGCTACAAAAGGAGTGGAAACATCCAATATTACCAATGAGGCTTATGTGGCAATGGTAAAGAAGGGTATACAAAGTTGCTTTAGGGGCGATGTTTTCCAAATTGTTTTAAGTCGTCGCTTTCAACAGAGCTTTACTGGTGATGAACTGAATGTTTATCGTGCATTACGTAACATAAATCCTTCGCCGTATCTGTTTTTCTTCGATTATGGCGATTATAAACTGATGGGGTCTTCTCCAGAAAGTCAGCTGATTATTAATAAAGGTACTGCAGTGGTGCATCCGATTGCGGGCACTTTCAAGCGTACGGGCAATGATGCTTTGGATGCGGCGGCTGCTGAAAAATTATTGTTAGATCCAAAAGAAAACGCCGAACATGTAATGCTGGTAGATTTAGCTCGTAACGATTTAAGCCGGGTTTGCGATGATGTTCGCGTAAAAAGCTACCGTCAAGTACAATATTATAGTCATGTTATTCATCTGGTAAGCGAGGTTAACGGAACGGTTCGTCCCAACGCCAATCCTTTTGAATTGTTGGCAAAAACGTTTCCTGCGGGTACCTTAAGTGGTGCACCTAAGATTAAAGCGATGCATCTGATTGATAGTTTCGAGACAACTAGCCGTAGTTATTATGGAGGTGGCATCGGATTTATGGGCTTTGATGGCAGTTGCAATCACGCTATAATGATTAGAACTTTCCTTAGCAAGAACAATACGTTGTATTATCAGGCAGGGGCTGGAGTAGTAGCTGCCAGTAACCCTGAAAGTGAGTTGCAGGAAGTAAATAATAAACTTAATGCCCTAAAAAAAGCGATTGAGGCAGCAGGGGAGATTTAGTAATAAGTGATAGGTAATAAGTGATAGGTAATAAGTGATAAGTACCCAGCCATAACTATAATATAGATAAAATTCTAAGTTGAAGGTTGAAAAGAGTTTATTTATCATAAACTTAATTGTGGCTTAGTACTTAGGTAATAAGTAAAGAGGTTTAAGTAATCATAAATACAAGGTTGATTTTACCTAATACCTAATACTTACAACTTAATACCTCTTAAATAAAACATAATGGAAAAT
>CAISCV010000118.1 GCA_903883945.1 uncultured Chitinophagaceae bacterium
ACCAATCCCTCCACTTAGCTATTAATTCAAAGATTACAAAGATTGCACAAACTACTGCACCACCTAAAGCTAAAATTGCGATATTATCTAACATTTCATTCTCCTTAAAATTTAGTCTTGCCGTTTTGTGTTAAACCGATACGATCATTAACACGATCAAAACATACTGTAGGTGTTGCCTTTGCTATCTTGTAAACTAGACTGTTAATATAGCGTTCGTTGATTAAACGTATGGCTTCTTTAAGTTCTGCTGCATCGTTATCAGCTTTAAGTTCTGCTGTAAGGTCTGCTAAGATTTGTTCTGTTTTCATTTTGTATCTCCTGTGTTGATGTAGTGATTTTATACCAATTGCGGAACGTGTCAACAATTATTTGCATTTATTTTTAAATTAAACATTGTAGATTAATAAATAAAATTAATTGTACATTGAATTAAAAATGTGAGTTAATAGATTTAAGTTAATTAATAAAACGATTGACTTATATTGTGTTTTGTGGTAGACTGTTTTTAATTGGATTGATAACCCAATACACTAAAAGGCGTATCTAATGTTTCAACTAAACAATTTTAGTTCTTATTCAATAGCGGAGTCGGTAACTATCCGTTTGCGTCCTTGCGTGGTTTTTACTTGTTGGTCTTATCAACCAGCCCGCTACTGAATAGGAATTAATATGCACAGAGGTTATATCTTAGTATGGAGGAAAATTCAAGACTCTGGGTTAATGCAAATGCCCAATACTCTTGCAGTATTCTTACATATATTATTTTCAGCTACCCATAAAGATATTAAAGTCGGTTCACCTCATGGTGTTATCGAGCTTAAGCGTGGCCAATATATTTCTGGTCGGAAAAAGCTTGCTGAACATCTTGAGCAGACAGAGCAAAATATTCGCACTTCTCTAAAAAATTTAGAAAAACTAAAAATTCTAACCATCAATTCAACCAGCAAATATAGTATATATACTATTGTAAATTATAGCATTTATCAAAATATTGAAAGTAAGCTAACCAAGCCTCTAACCAACAGCCAACCAACAGATAACCAACAGCTAACCACTAAACAAACACAATATACACAAAATACACAAATACCAATACCTGATTGGATTGATGCTGATAAGTTTTATGATTTTTATAATCATAGAATATCTATAAAAAAACCAATGACTGAAGAAGCCCTTATTATGGCATTTAATAAATTAAAAAAAATAAAAGATAAGGGACATAACATCAATGATGTTATTGATGAATCTATTATCAATGGCTGGAGTGGCTTATTTGAGCCAAAAGGTAAACCTGTAGAACAAAAAACTAGCTACATTCCAAAGGGGAATTTAATATGATTGAAAATTTATTAAGCAGACTTTCTAAAGTAAAGCGCAGTGGCAATAATCAATGGATGGCGTGTTGTCCGGCTCATCAGGATAAAACTCCTAGCTTATCTATTACAGACAAAGGTGATGGTCGAATATTGATTAATTGTTACGCTGGGTGCGGTACAGAGGACGTATTAGATTCTATTGGTATGTCATTTGAGGATATTATGCCTCCTAAATTAATCGACAATAGAGTTGCACCAATTAAACAAAGGGTGTACGCTTCAGATGCGTTAAAGGTAATTCAGCTTGAATCACGTATCGTTTTAATGGCAGCTTACGAGTTAAAACGTAATAAGCCAATGACTGAGGATGATTTAGCTAGGCTTGAATTAGCGATGGAACGCATTAACATTGCAACGGAGATGGCAAATGTCTAAATTAGAAAAAGCAGTAATGGCTATTGATGAAATAGCTAAACAAAGAAAGATACAAACAGTTCCAAAGATTGATTTTATTCAATACATGAATGAGCGAAATGCTGAGAATGATAATGTTAGAACTGTTCAAGATTTTAAGGATGAAGTAATAGAGCGATTATTAGGTACAAAGTCTATGGGTGCTACAATGCCGTGGACTAAAACTCATGAGCAAATTAAGTTTAGACCCTCTGAAGTAAGTATGTGGACAGGATTTAATGGTCATAAGAAGTCAATG
>CAISCV010000119.1 GCA_903883945.1 uncultured Chitinophagaceae bacterium
ATGCTTTTATCGAAGAAGAAGAGTGCTTTCTCTTTGTTGCCAATACGAGAAAAGTAAACGCCTGCAAAGAAAGCCGTGTAGGCATCGTATTCCCTGCCTAAACGCATTTCATCGATCTGCTGACAAATATTTAATGCTTTTACATTTCTTGTTTCTGCATATAAACTGGCTAGTGCAAGCAACCCTTCAGGGGCTGCATAAATACTGATAGCTGTGTTGTAATAGGTAATGGCACTAGTAGTGTCGCCTGCATGCTGACAAATTTGAGCTTTCTTGTACCAGAGACCATAATTGCCTTTATCGTGAATGATTAAGGTATCTAGTTGAGATATAGCGGTCTTAAACTCACCTGCACTGTCTAAGGCAGTAATATAATTAAATCTTAGTCCCACACTGTCGGGCTTATTAGCCACCTGATTAGCCAAATCCTTTACGTGACTAGCTAGTATATCATCTTTTTTCTCATAGGAAGCTTTTTGGTCATTATTGTTTTTGCAATGTGCAAATAGTGCAACAGACAATAAGCAATACCATATTTTCATTTCGCAAAAATAATAGCTGAAGCATCAGTAATACTTTTTTTAACAAGAAACTTATTAACTACATTTTGTAAAGGCCAAGCCTTGAATTGTTTATAAGGAGCATAATGTTGGAAGAAAAGAGAAATTATAGCACTTCTTTCTATACTTTTCCCCAATAATGGCTATATAAATGGAAGGAATGATTGAATTTTGGTAATACTATCCTATTATTGCAATAAATTAAAAACATTACTAAAGTAAAAATCTATATTTAAAACAACAATTAAACAAGACATTATGTACGGAGGCTTATTGGGATTACACAGTTTGATAAGGTGGGCGATGATTATATTCCTCATCATCAATATTATTAGGGTAAACGTAGAGTCAGATCAACATTTTGATAAAGTAGATAGAGCCTGGAGTTTGAGACTATTAATAACTTCTCACATCAATTTGTTGGTTGCAGTTTACCTATACTTCTGGGGACAAAATGGGCTACAAATAATGGAGACCCAAAAATATACCTGGAAAGATGTAATGGAAACGTCTAGCCTTCGCTTTTGGTTGGTAGAACACCCTACTATGATGTTGACTTCGATTGTATTAATTACTGTTTCGCATACTTTCTCAAAGAAAGATATCGAGCCAAAAAGGAAACACAAGATTATGAGCCTTCTCTATATTGCTGCTTTAATAATCATTATTGCGGGTGTTCCTTGGCCATTTAGAGGGGAAGGTATTGCAAGACCTATTTTTAGGGCTTTATACTAGTTCAGATAATTTATTAATATATAAAAGCAGGTGCATTCTTTGTAGCCTGCTTTTTTTATGTTTAGAAGGGATGTTAGAATTGTGTTCCCTTTACTAACGCCCACCCAATTCTATCACCTCACAATTTTTTATGATGGCACCGTCAATGGTTATTCTTATAAGTGTTCTTAACTGATGCCAACCCTGTTTACCTGCAGCACCGGGATTAATGTGCAGGCATTTAAACGTGTCATCGTACATGACCTTTAAAATATGCGAATGACCACTTAGAAATAACTGTGGCTTATATTGTTTAATTAAACCCTTACTAGCTGGATTGTATTTTGGCGGATAGCCGCCGATATGCGTCATCAAAACACTTACTTCTTCACACAAAAAGGATTGATACAAGGGGTATTGTACCCTTAACTGGTGATCATCTATATTGCCATATACCCCTTTTAATGGTTTGAAGGCTTTTAGTTTATCAGCCACTGATTCTACTCCAAAGTCGCCAATATGCCATATCTCATCACAATTGTCAAAGTGTTTAAAAACAGCTTCATCCAGGTAGCTATGTGTATCAGAAATTATTCCTATCTGCGTCATTTTATTTATGTTATATACTAGAATCGCGCAAGTTAATTGGTTAAACACCAGCACTTTCACTTTAGTAGGAGAATATTGTTATTCAAAGTCTTGATAATTCATAAGGTTTATACAACCTTCTATCTGCTATCAATATAACTAAAGTGTTTTCCGTTTACTTTGCAACTTTATATTAGTTGAATGATTTTATTGAAGAGAACATATCTTGGTTGGGGTTTATTGGTGTTATTGATGCTTATTCAAGGTAAATCTAAGGCACAAAACACGATTAGAGAGGTCAATAATGGGGCTCAATCAGGACTTACTTATGATAATCAAGGGAAGCTGATGAAGAAAAACAAACAGGATTCATTGCAGCATCGAGATAAATATGCCGATTCTATCACCCTCTTTTTCCGCTACTATGATTCAACCCGAACAAGAAGTTTAGATTCCAGCATCAATGATTATGATAAAAGAGGTCTATTACCTTATACATATGAGAACTTAGGTAACCTAGGAACGGCTGCCAGACCCTTGTTGTTTAGCCCCATTTTAAAGGCGGGTTGGGATGCAGGGTTTCATCAGTATGACCCGTATAAATTTACAATTGAAAACACACGCTTCTTTCAAACAACAAGACCTTATACCGAATTGGGGTATGCTTTAGGAAGTAAGGCAGAACAGACGCTTAATTTTACCAACACACAGAATAAAAAGAGTAACCTGAATTATTCTATTGAGTATCGATTTGTGAATTCTCCCGGTCTTTATCGTACCCAAAACAGTAGTCATAACAATTTCAGGGTAACCTCGCATTATCAGTCGCCCAATAAGCGATACGAATGTTTTTTTATCTATTTAACCAACAAGCATGCAAGTTCTGAAAATGGTGGACTTGCCGATGTGAGTCAACTAAACACCATCAGTACCGGTTTAAGTAATCCCGAGCAATTGGCTACACAATTGGGTACGCCAGCTGTTTTTACCCCTAATCCGTTTAATACCACCGTAAATACTGGGAATGTATATAAGGAGAACCTTATACTTTATCGCCATCAATACGATTTGGGCACCAAGGATTCTATTGTTACCGATACCTCGGTGATACGCTTATTTTATCCAAGGTTTCGAGTACAACATACCTTGCAATTAGCTACCAACGATTATCAGTTTTTTGATCATAACGTAGACACTGCCAACTATAGAACCTACTTTAATTATTATCCAAAGAATATAGATACCACCAGTTTTCAGGATCATTGGGCAAGGGTGAGCAATGAACTAAGTATTATATCTTTTCCTGATAAGAATAACCAAAGTCAGTATGCCAAACTTGGAGCTATCATTGATAATATGAAACTGATTACCAATGATATAGCTACTTATAACTATTATGACATATCAACAATTGGAGAATATAGAAACCGAACCAGGAATAAGCTTTGGGATGTGATTGCAAACGGAAGATTGTACCTGAATGGGATGAATGCGGGTGATTACCAAGCCTTTATCAGTTTGAAAAGGGAATTGAGTAAACGAGCAGGTAGCTTGCAGATTGGCTTTCAGAATGTGAACAGAACGCCTTCCTTTATTTACAATACCCAAACCTCTTTTCCTGTTTTACCACACAGCCCTTTTGCTAAGGAAAATACCACCCATTTGTTTGCTATTTATACCAATGAAAAAGCAGGTTTGAAGCTAGGCGGAGATTATTATCTGATTAACAACTATGCATATAGTGATAGCTTTTTTAGGGAGAAACAATATGTATCGCTTTTTAATGTATTGCATTTATATGGAGAGAAAACTATAAAACTAGCCCCGCATTGGAATTATTATCTGGATCTACATCTGCAACAAGCTACTGGACATGCACCTGTGAATATTCCACAATTAGTTGCCCGCAACCGTATTGCTTTCGAAGGTAATTTTTACACCAACCTATTTCTTTCTACAGGATTTGAGGTACGCTATGTAAGCAATTATAAAGCACCTAACTACTCACCCTTCACGGGGCAGTTCTTCTATCAGGACAACTATACGTTTACCAACAGACCCGATGTTAACTTCTTCTTTCATTTCCGCATTAAAAGCTTTAAAGCTTTTGTGCGAGCAGAGAACCTGAATACCATCAATACAAAAACCTTTGCCTTTAACCATTACAACTATAAGCTGCAAAACTATGCAGGTACGGGTATCTGGATGCGTTTGGGCATCTGGTGGAACTTTATCAACTAATCCCCAACCCTAATTTCTTATCACTAAAACTTCGAATGGGTTCGTTTCAGGAAATAACCAAGTTATCTATCAGTCTAACTCCCTCAATGGTAGCAGCGATTAGTACAACTATTGGTGTTGTCGAATCCCAATATGTTATAGGCTTTAGGGATGTAGCATCGCATAATTCTACATAATCAATTTGACTAAATCCATTCTTAAACAAAGCAGTCTCTACTTGTTCTTTAACATCATTTAGCAGTAAATAGGATATACTTTCTTTCACAAATAAGAGTGATTTATAAATAGCTGTAGCTGCCACTTTTCCATCTACACTTAGTCGTACATTTCTACTACTCATAGCAAGTCCCGTAAATTCTCTTTTTGTTGGACAAATTACAACACTTGCATCTATACCTTTTATTTGTATCAACTTCTTTATTACCATACACTGTTGATAATCTTTCTGCCCTACAAAAACTATGGATGGCCTGACGACATCTAGTAACCTACTAACTATCTGGCAAACACCTTGAAAGTGCCCCGAGCGGTATTTTCCTTCTAAAATCTCCTCTAATAACCCTAAATCATAATAATCAATATTGTTATCTGGATAAATTTCCCTTACTGTTGGAATAAACAATACATCACATCCAACACTTTCCAGTAAAGCAATATCTGCTTCTAAAGTGACAGGATATTTTTCAAAATCACTCTTATCATTAAATTGAGTAGGGTTAACAAATATGCTACAAACTGTTAAGTTACAATCTTTTTTGCTTTCCTCTATCAAAGAGAGATGCCCTTGGTGTAACGCACCCATAGTTGGAACAAACCCAATACTATCATTTATCCTTCTAGTGCTTTCAATAAAAACAGATATATCAATAACTTTTTTATATATAATCATTCCTCATGTTTTGCTTTATTAAATCACTGCTAACTTAATACGTTGTTTTTATGTAACTTTGCCGACTTGTTTTCAGGCTACACATAAAAAAGTACGACTTAAATAGATGTCAAAGAAAAGAATTTTATTCATAGCCACAGAAATGTCGCCTTATTTAGAACTGACAGAGTTCTCTGAAATTGTAAATAGACTGGCTATCAAAAGCAATGAAACCGGATTGGAGGTTCGCTGCATTATGCCACGTTTTGGAGTTATCAATGAGCGAAGGCACAGGCTACACGAAGTTGTAAGACTATCTGGTATAAACATTTCTGTAGACAACGATGATTACCCTTTACAAATAAAAGTAGCATCTTTACCGAATGCAAGATTACAGGTTTATTTTTTAGAGAATGAAGATTTCTTTAAGAGAAAACAAATTTTTCATGATGATGAAGAAAAATGGTTTGATGACAATGGCTTGAGAGCTATCTTCTTTTGCAAAGGTGCATTGGAAACAGTAAAAAAATTTGGATGGGCTCCTGATGTTATACATTGTAGCGGATGGATGAGTAGCCTAGCTCCTGTCTACATTAGAACCGCCTATAAAAGAGAACCGGTATTTGGGAACAGTAAAATAGTTTTTACGATTGGCGAGAATACTTTCGATGATAAATTGCCGGCAGATTTTATTAAGAAGGCCTTAATAAATGCTAATATCAAAGAAAAAGATTTAGATCCTTTCAAAGAACTTACTAATACCGCACTTTACAGAGGTGGAGCAACGTATGCTGATGCCATTACCTTCGGGGCTGAGGAACCAAACAGTACATTGGTGTCTGAGTTTGCAAAAGCCAAAGGGAAAAGAATCGTAAACTTCAAAGGTTGGGATACTGACTTATCCGAATACCTTGAATTGTACAACGAACTAGCTATCTAACTTTATAAAATTAATAGCATTTCATTTTAAGCTTACATTCTGTGTGAGCTATTATATTTGCGAACAAAAAAGATAACATATGCCTTATTTATTTACATCGGAAAGTGTATCCGAGGGACACCCAGACAAAGTCGCTGATCAGATATCAGATGCTTTAATTGACAACTTCTTAGCATTCGACCCCGAGTCTAAAGTAGCTTGTGAAACATTAGTGACCACAGGACAAGTAATATTAGCAGGAGAGGTAAAAAGCAAATCATACTTAGATGTTCAAGAAATTGCTCGTGGTGTAATCCGTAAGATTGGTTACACAAAAAGTGAATATATGTTTGAAGCTAATAGCTGTGGTATATTATCTGCCATTCATGAACAAAGTGCAGACATTAATCAAGGGGTTGATAAAGCTAACAAAGAAGACCAAGGTGCAGGTGACCAAGGAATGATGTTTGGCTATGCAACCAACGAAACAGATGATTATATGCCTATGGCTCTTGACTTAGCACACAAAGTTTTAATTGAATTGGCTGCTCTACGTAGAGAAAACAATGAGATTAAATACTTACGCCCTGATGCTAAAAGCCAAGTTACCTTGGAATATGACGACAACAATAAGCCTGTTAGGATTGATGCAATTGTGGTATCTACCCAACATGACGACTTTGATTCGGAAGAATCTATGCTTAATAAAATCAAGGAAGACATCATTAAGATTTTAATTCCTCGAGTGAAAGCTAAATATAACAAATATGCATCTTTATTTAATGAAGATATTAAATACCACATTAATCCGACTGGCAAGTTTGTAATTGGCGGTCCACATGGTGATACAGGATTAACTGGTCGTAAGATTATCGTAGATACCTATGGCGGTAAAGGTGCGCATGGCGGTGGTGCTTTTAGTGGAAAAGACCCTAGTAAAGTAGATAGAAGTGCTGCTTATGCGACAAGGCACATTGCTAAAAACTTAGTTGCAGCTGGTGTTGCTGAAGAAGTGTTAGTACAGGTTTCTTATGCAATAGGTGTTGCAAAACCAATGGGTATTTATATTAATACTTATGGCACGTCCAAGGTTGACAAAACCGATGGCGAAATTGCAACTATTGTAGAATCTATCTTCGATATGCGTCCTTACTTTATTGAGCAACGCTTAAAACTGCGCAACCCTATTTATAGTGAAACTGCAGCTTATGGACACATGGGGCGCAAAAATGAAGTAGTTACAAAAGAGTTTAAAGATCCACAAGGAGTTGTTAGTACCAAAGAAGTAGAGCTTTTCACTTGGGAGAAACTAGAATTTGTTCCTGCCGTAAAGAAAGCTTTCGGTCTTTAATACATATCATAACATTTATCATCAAAGGGCAGCTATGATAGCTGCCCTTTTGCATTATCATAATCCCTTACGCTTAGTGAGGTTATTCATTTTAGACACCTAGCAAATAAGTATAGCTGTCTCTTACTATTTCAATCTCCTACCTTTTTTTATCTTTTTCTTTAAACAGATTCAACTACTACAAAGCATACCAATATTATACTACTTAAACGCTGCAAAAACCCCGTATTTCTACGGGGTTTTTGAGAAATCAGCATTTTGTATCATTGAAGCAATTACATTTGATAAAACAAATAGAAGTAAGCCCGAAAAAGAGTAATAAAATACAAATAAGCCTTATTATCTCTTTCGATACAATTTGAACCTGAATGATAAATGTTGTGTTGTGTGATGCGTCTGAAAATGGGATTCAGTTTACCCGAGAGTTACTTCATAGTTGTCCTTCTGTAGAAATTGCGGCAACGGCAAACAGTAATATTCAGTTGCTACAATTCCTGCAAAAGAAAATTGAAGCAGATTTAATAATATTGGATATTCATTTACCATTTACTAACAGCCTTAAACTTATAAAATGGGTAAAACAAAAGTATCCATCCTACAAGATTTTGATTCACAGTATGGAGGATGATATAGACACCATCATACTCGCTATCACTTTTGGAGCTGGCGGTTTTTTATATAAAAAGGATATTGTACCAGGATTTATGGAAGAAGCAATTACACAGATTTATAAATTGGGATATTATACTAATCTGATTGTAACTAAGGAAATATGGAATGCTGCAAAAAAAAGTAAACCCAAGTTGCCAGATTATGGGTTGTTTAGCATTACAAAAAAAGAGGAATCGATTTTAAAGTTATTACAAACTTCTAAAACATTTAAAGAAATTGGCCAAGAATTAGGTTTACAACCCAGAACGGTTGAATGGCATGTCGAGAATATATACAAAAAGTTGGGGGTTACGACAAGGGCAGGTGCCATCGACGTTGGTAGATTCAAAAAATAACACTCACAATACCCCTTCAGCGAAGGGTTTTCATTTTTTCATATTATCTCTATAAGAGCCAGAACCATCTTTTTTTGCTTAATCGTTTGTTTATGTACTAGATTGAAATTAGTACCATTTTTTTAGACTAATTTAGTAGGTAAAGTATCAAAGGTTTTGCTTTAAAAAAAGAATATTAGATACTGAAAAGGCTATTAACAAACAAATGCTCACAATACAGAAAAGGAACCATTTTCTGTTTTAATAAACCCTACGAAAAAGGGTTTATTAAACCAAATCTCAATAGACCTTCGTTTGACCAACAAGTCATATTAAACTATAATCTTAAAATACAAACCTTTCCTTGACGCTGCGGTTGAAATCTGACATAGTCATCTATAATCTACTAACTTTTTCCTGTTCTAAATGCTGGATGATAATGTTGCAGGGTACTTCTAAGAAATTCTTTATCTAAATGGGTATAGATTTCAGTGGTCGTGATGCTTTCATGCCCTAACATCTCTTGAACGGCTCTTAAATCGGCACCACCTTCTACTAAGTGTGTAGCAAATGAATGACGAAAAGTATGTGGAGAGATAACCTTCGTAATGTTCGCCTTTAGTGCTAAGTCTTTGATGATGTAAAATACCATCACCCTAGATAACGCCGCTCCCCTATTATTAAGGAACACAATATCTTCAAAATCCCTCTTGATGCGTAATTGCTTCCTATCCGTTTCTACATACAACCGGATATATTTCATGGCGTCGCTACCAATGGGTACCAACCTTTCTTTATCTCCTTTTCCGATTACGCGTATATAACCTTCATTAAAAAAGAGACAGCTTAATTGTAGGTTTATTGTCTCACTAACGCGTAACCCACAGCTATACATGGTCTCCAACATTGCTTTGTTACGATGACCTTCTGCCCTACTCAGGTCGATAGCGGCAATCATACTTTCTATTTCTTCGAAGCTGAGAGTATCTGGTAATAACCTGATTGTTTTGGGTGCATCTAACAAAGTAGAAGGGTCGGTCTTAGATATATCTTCTAACAAACAATACTTATAAAACCCTCGTATACCCGAGATAATACGCGCTTGTGAAGTAGCCGTCATCCCCAATTCTGCCACCCATTTCACAAAAGCCTGTAAGTCTTTCAGCTCTATCTCGGCAGGATTCTTCATTGTCTTAGATGCCAACAAATACTCAGTCAGCTTCTCTACATCACGCAGATAAGCTTCCACCGAGTTATCACTCAACGACTTCTCTAGTTGTAAATACGCCTTAAATCCTTTTTTATATGGTTCCCACATCCTCTTTTAGTTGTCCGTTTTAAGTAATAAGTATTAGGTATTAAGTGTTTTTGCTAACGTATTACTTAATACTTACAACATATCACTCTTTCTATACCGGGTCTACATCTACTACAATACCCACGCTTCTCCATCTTTTATCACTTTGTACTATTGCTATCTGTTGCTGAATCTCTCGTTTACATTGATTAATGGTTGCTGCATCCTTGGGTAGCTTAATTAATATTTCCCAAAGATATTGGTTGCGCACCCTATCTACAGGCGGTTGTGCCGGTCCATGCAAGTATTGCCTGAAGTTTACCTGCAAACCCTGCAATAGAATATTGGCGGCTTCCTCTGCCACATAACTATCCCGATGCTTAAAGGTCAGTTGAATGATTCTAAAGAAGGGGGGATACTGATAGGCCATCCTTCCTTCCTTTTCATAATCATATAATTGCAGGTAGTTATGACTTTGTACAAATCCCAACACTGGATGCTGCACATTGCTTACTTGTATCAACACTTTACCCTTGCCATCCTTACGGCCTGCGCGTCCACTCACCTGCTCCATCAATTGAAATGCTCTTTCATTCACCCGGAAGTCTGCAAAATGTAAGATACCATCGCCATCAATGATACCCACAAGGTTCACATGTTCAAAGTCCAATCCCTTTACCACCATCTGCGTGCCCACCAATATATCTATCCGTTGTTGCTCAAATAATTTTATCAGGTTATCATGATCATGCTTTCCTTTTACCGTATCATAATCCATCCTAGCGACGCGTGCATTTGGAAACTGTTCTGCTACCATCTCCTCAAGCTTTTCTGTGCCAAAGTTCTTCTGAATAAAGTTGTGACTACCACATGCTGCACAAGTATGCAATACGGGATAGGTGGTGCCGCAGTAGTGACAGCTTAGTTTATTCTTGGCTTTATGATAGGTGAGGCTCACATTGCAATGCTGACATTGTGGTATCCAACCGCAGTTGTTGCAAATCATGTAGGGACTATACCCTCTCCTGTTCTGAAAGAGTATCACCTGCTTATTCTGTGATAACGATACTTCTATGGCTGCTAACATCTGAGGCGATAATGCAACCTTGCTCTTGTCTTTTGTGGCAATCAGTTTAAGGTCTACCAATTCTATCGTTGGTAAATCTACCTTCCCAAAGCGTTCGGCTAAAGTCACCAATCCATATTTATTCTGCAAGCAGTTATAGTAGGTTTCTATCGATGGGGTTGCACTTCCCAACAACACTTTTGCATTGAACAAGGAGGCATAATAAATGGCTGAATCCCTTGCATGATAGCGTGGTGCAGGTTCTTGTTGTTTGTAACTGGCATCGTGTTCCTCATCCACCACTATCAATCCTAAGTCCTTAAAAGGCAAGAACAAAGAGCTTCTAGCTCCCAAAACAACTTTTATCTGCCCATCCTTTACCTTATTCCATATCTCTACCCGTTCATTGGGGTTGAATCTGGAATGATAGATGGCAATGTTCCCACCAAAATGCAATTGCAATCTGCGTATCATCTGTGCTGTTAATGCAATCTCAGGCAACATATATAACACCTGCTTTCCTTGCTGCATAAACTGTTCAATCAGCTTCATATAAACCTGTGTCTTTCCGCTAGCGGTAACCCCGTGCAACAGGCAGACATTCTTTTCTTCGAACGCTTGATTGATGGCATCAAATGCCGTTTGTTGTGCGGAGGAAAGAATAAAGTCCAGATTCATATCTTTTGGCAGCGCCTTAATCCTGTCTGTTGCCCGCTTCTCTCCTATTAATATCTTTTTTTCTATCAATCCCTTTAGCTGAGCAGCACTTGCATTTGCCTTCTTTAACAGGGTTGATTGTGTTACTTCTCCCTCCGTTTTATTCAGGTGCAGATAAGCCAACAACAACTCCATCTGTTTGGGCGCATTGAACTTTGGCTCATTAAACAGTTCCGACAGTTTCTCTTCGTCTTTATAAACAGGGCTCAACAGTATGTAGGTCTCGGTCTTTGTTTTGAACTTCTCTTTCAGTTCTTCCCACACAAAACAAACTTGTTTATCAATCAGTTTCTTGATGACTGGATATACATTTTGGGTGTCTAGAATCTGGTGCACTTCACTTAGGCGTAGTTCTTTCTTTAGTTCCAAAGCTTGCGCCACCAGGTATTCATTGTCCGTAAATGCCGAGCCATCATTGAGGTCGTAGTTTGTTTCTTCATTCCAGATCAGGATACTTTCACTAGATAGTTTCAGGTTAGCAGGAACCGCAGCCTGCATCACTTCCCCCTCACAACACATATAATAGTTGCTGATCCAGTTCCATAATTTCAGTTGGTTCTGATACAAAACCGGTTCATCATCCAATATATTCAGTAATTCTTTCGGCTCGAAGGCAGGAGGTTTTTCTTTGGTGATTGATTTTATGATGCCTGCATATTTCTTATTCCTCAAGTCAACCTCCACCCTTAAACCAACTTTAGCCGCTTCACGCAAATGTGTTGGTATTGCCCAAGTATATGTAACGGGAAGCCAAAGGGGGATGATTACCTCGGCATACAAGCCATCGGCAATGTGGGTATGAGGAAAGAGACTACTATTTTTGTTTGCACACATAAATCAACGTGCAAGATAAGGAATTAGTAGTGAGTGGTAGGCAATAGGAAGCTTTGGGAGATTGAATGATTGACTATTACGCTACATTTAGCCTAGAAATTAGCGTCATCCCCTTTTTTAACAAATAACAAGGAAACAAAAATCAATATTTGCATGTCTTACTCAAAAAGTATCAACATGAAGAAGTATTTTGTATTAATAATCACCTCGATATCACTTACCCTCACCATCATTGCTTGCAAAAAAGATGCACAAGTGGTAAACGTAAATAGTAATAATATTAGTTCTACTGCATTGCTCCCTCTAACGGTTGGTAACAAGTGGTATTACCAAGATTCCACCTTCGACACTACTACCTATGCCATCAAAAGTGATTTGACCGATAGCGTAGTCGTCATCAACAACACAGTCACTGTACAGGGAGATCCTTATTGGGCTGTTGTAGAAAGCGATTCAACAGGTTGCTTTGGCTATTGGGGCTACTTTACCAACTACGCCGAAAGCAATAATCTTTTCGATATCATAGGACTAGATTCATCCTACAACCGCTATTTATTTTGGGGCGGTTCTTCCTCAGACGGGTACCAACTATTAAAAACTTATACAGGCTACACCAGCCTTTCTTGTGCCTTCATACAAAATACCTATGGCTTCGTTACAAACTACAATGTGAACGGATATACCTGTCAGAAAAATCTGATACAAGTGCAGGATTGCAAGGGTACAACCAGTTATGTTACGTATGTATCGGCGGGAGTAGGTGTCGTGCGTTACGAAATGTGGCAACAGAATAATGGAGGTACCAAGTCGGCAATTTTATATTCTCAAACACTCACCCGGTTCGTTCATAAATAGAAAGTAAGGGCTTTACTTATCTTTCCAAAGGAAAGTGCGAAGTAAAACGTCTAAAAAAAGGGATTAACTTGCACGCACTCCCTAAATACTTTTTGTTCATGCGCATACCTATCTTTTTATTGTTACTGGCAAGCACTACTTTGATGAGTGCACAAACTACGCGTATTATCCCACTAAGGTTTATTCCTACGTATGACAGGAATCATACGCTTACCCAAGGAATTCACCTACAAGATTCTTCCTTTTATTCAAATGACAAAGACAGTATAGAGATTCGAACTTTGAAGTTTTATATCTCTGGGATTCAGTTAAATATGGATAGCGATGTAGTTTGGAAAGAAACCAACAGCTACCATTTGATAGATGCTAGCAACGAGCAATCACTTTCCGTTCCATTAACAATTCCGATAGGAATAGATTTTAAAAGAATTATATTTAACCTAGGAATTGATAGTGCCACTAATGTGATGGGAGTACAGGGCGGCGACCTCGACCCAATGAGAGGTATGTATTGGACATGGCAAAGTGGCTACATCAACTTTAAAATGGAAGGCAATAGCCCGTTGTGCAAAACACGACATCATGCTTTTGAGTTTCATATTGGTGGCTACCACTGTCCCTATAATACATTTCAATGTGTATCATTACCTGACCATAAAGCCAAGGAAGGCATCAATATTTACATTTTATTGAAAGAACTGTTATCAACAATTGACCTTGCCAGAACAAACCAGATAATGACACCAGGAAAAGAGGCTTTATGGATTTCTAAAGAAGTAAAGAAGTGTTTTACCACCTTCTTGGATGTAAGATAATGCTGTAGCTACTATGAAGAAACTGATTGTACTTTTATTGTTGACAAGTTTAGCATTTTCTGCTTATAAAGTAACAGATATACTCCGTTTTATTGTACCTACAGGATGGCCCACACCAGCCTACGACTTCACTCAAAACCCTTTATCTACCGATAAGATAGCCTTAGGAAGTGCTTTGTTTTATGATGCTATACTTTCTCGCGACAGTACCATCTCTTGTGCTACCTGCCACTCGCCTTATTCCGCCTTTACGCACATAGACCATCCATTTAGTCATGGTATAGATAATAAAATAGGTACCCGTAATGCTCCTGCTCTCATGAATCTGGCCTGGAGTACTTCTTTTATGTGGGATGGTGCCATAAAACATCTGGATATGCAAGCATTGGCTCCTATGAGCAATCCAGATGAAATGGATGAGTCCATAAAACAGGTAGTGAGCAAGTTGCAGCACAACAAACGCTATCCTATACTATTCTTTAAAGCCTTTAGTGATAGTACCATCACGGGTGAACATACCCTAAAAGCCATTTCTCAATTTATGCTTACCTTGGTAAGTTGCAATGCTAAATATGACAGTGTGCTAAGAAAAGAAGCTTCCTTTACCGAACAAGAGACTAATGGGTATCGTTTATTCAGAGCAAATTGTGCATCTTGCCATAAAGAACCTTTGTTTACCAACAATCAGTTTGAAAACAATGGATTATCTGTTGATACTTCTCTACATGATATGGGTAGAATGCGCATTACGCAAGACTCAGCTAATTACTTACAGTTTAAAGTTCCCTCTCTTAGAAACATACAATTCAGCTACCCCTATATGCACGACGGCAGATTTACACGATTGCAACAAGTTCTAAATCATTATACCAATGGGATAACACGTAGCAAGACTTTATCTAAACCATTGCAAGAACCTATTGTACTTTCTTCTAATGAAAAGGTAGATATCATTGCTTTCTTATATACCCTTACCGACAAAACCTTTCTTAATAATGAACGCTTTGCCTATCCGAAAAATATTTTGCAATAACAAAGAAGGTTTATTTTAAAGGCAACGTCTAATATTTCTAATCAACATAATCACAACAACATGACAAAAACAACTACTCTTTTTGCCTTATTAGTTTGCACCTTTATAGGCAATGCGCAAACAAATCCTGCCATCACAGCGTGGCTTTTAAATACAACTGGCGTAAAAGCAAGTCATTACATAAAAGGTACATATACCCCAGTACAGGATACAGATTCCGCCAATGTAAAAACTGTTTATTACTCATCTACGTATGCGTATATCCGAACAAACGGACTTCCCTCCTACCCCACAGGCCCCTATTTTGACAAGAACCCCAATAATGCAGGCAGCCAGAATACTGTTTTCAAGATTCCTTTAAACCCACAGGTTCAAAGTGGTAGTCACACAAGTACTACCGGAGGCGATATAGGAGTATTCATAAATGGGGTTGCCTTGTTCGATTATAGAGACGGATATTCCTGGAACAGTACTAGTAGCACACTAGCAGGTGGACCGGGTGGGGGCCAAGGAGATGGCGTTTGGAACAGAGATGCAATAGTAGGAGAATTAAATGGTTTCGACTGTGCAAAGGGGCATCCAGCAGGTACCAACTACCATCATCACCAGAACCCTAGTTCATTTAAATTCGACATCAAGAATGTATCTACTGTATGCAATTTGTATAACTCTGATGGTCTTTACACACTAGATAGCACCAAACATTCTCCCTTAATTGGTTTCACTTATGATGGATTCCCTATTTATGGTGCTTATGCTTATAAAAACGCAGATGGAACAGGCGGAATTGTAAGAATGAAATCAAGTTATGCGCTAAGAAACCTAACCAAGAGAAATACCTATTCTGATGGCAGTTCGGTAAAATCGGGACCCGATGTAAGCGCTACTTATTTCTTGGGTTATTTCAGGGAAGATTATCAATACAATACTACTTCTGCTGCAACACCCGATTATTTGGATGAACACAATGGTCGCTTCTGTGTAACGCCCGAATATCCCAAAGGAACTTACTGCTACTTTACCACAGTAGATGCCAATTGGAACTCGGCTTACCCTTATGTAGTGGGCCCAACTTTCTATGGCGTTTATGCGAAAGCACAAACTAGCACGATCCCTACAACTGGCGTTACACAATATACAGGCAGTAGTCTGCCCGTGAGTTTACTTACGTTCAGAGGTAGCATTTACAACAATACAACGCTTTTGAAATGGACAACAACAAGCGAATTATCCAGTAGTCGTTTTGATATTGAAAAAAGTACTGATGGCAAAATATTTCAAAAAATCAGCTCAGTTGCAGGTGCGGGCAGCACTTCAAACAAAAGAAATTATTCCTATACTGATGAAACCACTTTTTCAGGCACTATTTATTATCGATTAAAAGAAATTGACTTTAATGGCAACATCCATTATTCAAATATAATTAGTGTTAGTTCTGCCAAACCAAAAGTATTTGAGTTAAAGGTATTCCCCAATCCCACTACAGACTATCTGATTGTGCAAGCCAATGATATCCTTAAAAGTGATGTTCACCTCATACTTACCAATATAAAAGGGCAGACAAAAGCAAGCAGAACTATTGTGCAAGGAAGTACACTTTCAATCATTGAGACTGCAACCTTTTATGCAGGGGAATATATTGTAACTGCCTTTGATGAAAGCGGATATAAGCAATCTTACAAAGTAATTATTAACAAATAACATATTCCAATATCCGAAACCAAGGGGTGGCAGCAGCGTTTACGTTTACTGCCACCCTTTTTTAGACCTCTTCGGAAATTTATTTTTTAAGTTTCAATTCAATTGAGCGGTTGTAGAATGCTGCGATTAAGTTTATCCTCAGTCCAAATCTTTTTCTTCGGTTTCTATATTTCTCAGCAGCCACCCTGAATATTTTTACCTC
>CAISCV010000120.1 GCA_903883945.1 uncultured Chitinophagaceae bacterium
GATTTTAATGGAAGACTTAGAAGTTGAATGGGTCCCGCATCCTAATTGGTTTTATAGAATTAGTAAATACACATTGCCTTTTATAAAACATCCCTACGTTCCAGAAACGACCTTTTTAAATAAAGCTATCATTGCCCCATCTACCTTAGAAGATTATGTTCTTAAGCCTCTTTTCTCCTTTGCAGGGCAAGGAGTGGTTATAGATGTCACCCCCGAAGACATTGCTGCTGTAAAAGATCCACAGAATTGGATACTACAACGTAAAGTGAAATACGCAGATGCTATTAAAACACCTAATGAACCTTCCAAAGCTGAAATACGAATCTTTTATTTCTGGCATAAAGGAGCAGAACGCCCCATTGCAACTTGCAACCTAGCAAGAATAAGTAAAGGGAAAATGATTGGGGTTCGATATAATGCCGACAAAGATTGGGTTGGGGGCAGCATCGCTTATTTTGAAGATCAAATACAACTGCTTATTTAGTTAATTTCTACTTCCCCCCTTGCAAATGGATTATAAAATAAGTGATTACACTCAAAAACAACACAACAACAACTGCAAGTATTGCCCATTGATTTGTAGGTAGCCTACGCTTTTGTTTTCGTTTCGATTTATTTTGTACTAGCTTACTTAAGTGCTGATTTAGTTCTATTATGGATTGATTAATCTGTTCTTTATTCGACACTTCATTCAACCCTTCAACCGCATCCATCAAAAAAGGGTCATCTTCAATGTTGTTCTCCACCTTTTTATGTGCTTCTATTGACAAATTATGCTTTACGAATTCAATCAATTGTTCTTCGTCCACAACTTCTTTATTACTCTTTACTATTTTATGTAAATCTTTCATTGTTATTGTTTCAAATGATGCTCTACCAAAATTTTTAGGTTCCGTTTTCCATTCTGGATATAGCTTTTCACCTCCAAAAGAGAGTAATTTGTTAGATTACTCACTTCCTGATAGCTTTTCTTTTGTAAATAGAACAAGGTTAAACATGTTCCCTGCTCTTTATTCAACTTTTGAAGGCAATTTTCAATTGCGCTTAATGTCTTTTCATTATGCTGTAATAATAGAAAGTCTGTTTCCTCAGCTTCAATTGGAAACTCCTCTCCTATTGGCGATGTATTGGTTTTATTTCTTATTAGCAACAGACAATGATTCTTAACAACCGTGTACAACCAAGTCTTAAAATAAGTGACCTTATATCTTTTAAGCACCGTTATTGTCTTTAAAAACACTTGTTGCACTGCATCTTGTGCTTCAGCATCATTTTTAAGGTATTTCATTGCAACACCATACAACAAAAGCGTATATCGCTGCAACAAAATGCCCAACCATTCACTATCGCCTTCTTTGTAATAGAGAGATAGTAATTCTTCGTCCGATAGGTTATTATATTTTTCTGCTGGCACAAAACAAAAGTTGATTATTAGTTAGATACTATCAACGTATTATTCCATAAAATCTAAAAAACTTTTCTAATATCCTTGCAACAAGGCTTTTATGAAATCAGTTACCAAGTAACTTACAAATGATCCAGTTGAAGCACCATCTCCTTCTTTGGCAACATCCTGCCCTCCTTCACAAATGTGCAAATAGGCTGGTTGACTATCCAAGGCAGCGAAATATAAATACTGTCTTGCTTGAATAGAGGTAATTCCAGTTGAATGTATGTTTGAAGTTGCACTATTTTCTACACTTCCCAAGTCCAGTTCAATTCCACAAAGAGTATCAATAGTAAATTCTGTGGCATGATCTATTGCTTCTAAAAAAGTTCTTTTTTCATGCAAGAAAATATCTTCAAATGTGATGCAATCCATAAACGGATTATTTACAATATCCATCCAAACGTTCTGCTGAATCTCATTTTCATGAAGTCCCACTACACAATACTTTTCCAGATACCCATCTTCTTCAGCATATCTGAAAGCATTTCCATTATGCCTGCCTTCCAAAGGTCTGTAATCGGCACAGGTATCTACATTAATAGCATTTATCTGCGCAAATGGTATCACCCCACTTTTAAACCATCCTTTTGCTGCACCCTTAATGCAAGGATATCCATTGTTTTGCCCCCCTCCTATGATTATAGGTAGTTTTTTATTTTGGGTAATCATGTGTACTATCTGTTCTACTTCTGCATCTATAATATTTACTGCATGACGATAGGCTTCTACCTTCTCTTCAATTGTTTGTGCAGACTGTTCGATGATATTCTCTACATCGCTAAAATCAAAATGTCCCAAAACCATCACTTCGCCACCTTCTAGGAAGTCATTACTTTGCACATTTAAAAAAGATTTCAGAAAGGGCTGCCAAATACTCTCCGTTGCAATCGTACTAAGATTCCCCTTAGCTCCAATAGTTTCCAATACCCCAACAATCACAAAACGCGCATTGGTATTCTGCAAAGATTCTTCCAATTGTTTCGGATCTTTAATTACTTGTACACGCTCACCTATCTTAGTTTCAAACCGACGAATCGTTGTGTTCGCCAATACTTCCTGCTTGCTGTAAACCTTTAAATGTTTCATATAGTTCCTAATTTAAAAAATGAAGGTAATGGTATTCAACATACATAATTATGATTTTATTCATAAAAAATGTTTTGATTCGTTTCCACTTCTTCATTTTCATATATGAGCTAACTCAATTAAGATTTATAATCACTATAAAAAACACTTGAGTTAGCTTCATTTCTGGCTACAATACCTTAAATCTGAACCCTAGATAAAACATTCTTCCCGCAATTGGTCCCCAAACCATACTTCCATCAAAATAATTGCTGAATGGATGCACTCCATCTATAAACAGTTGGTTCTGTTTGTAATTCGTCAGGTTTTCGCCCCCCACGTAAACCTCCCATTTCTTCCCCCAAACCTTCGTTAGCTGCCCTGACAGTTGAAAAAAGGAAGGCGAATTAGCTGATTGCTGCATACTCACAGGATTACTTTGGGTATTGGGCAATCGTTTGCTACTAAACCATTGTGTTGTAAAATCGAACTTGAAATGATTCTTCGTTTCATATGCTAGATTTACAAATGCACGGTGCTTTGCGGTGAGTGGCTTCTCCATTAATTGCCCGTGATAGGTCGTTTGTACATCCAACCAACGATAAGCTAATCGAACATCCAACCTTTCTGCCAACTGGTAATTAGATTCTACCTGAACACTGTTTGAATAGGACTTTCCATCTAAATTATAGAAGTTTATATGTTGAGGATTGGCATCTACATCTGCAATTGTCTGGCTAATAAAGTCAGTACGGTAAGCATCAACACCAAAAGAGCCTTTACTTTTATTTAATTGGAACTGATGGGTGAAATTGATGCCATAGTTCCATGCTTTCTCCGGATTCAAACCATAGCCATACTCATTAGCTGGATTAAGTATTGCATATTGCCTGCTACTGATAAACAAACCAGTATTTTCTGCAAAGATGTTTGCCACCCTAAACCCTGAACCTGCCGAAAACCGTACATTCGTTTTAGGTGTAAGGTCAAACTTTACATGTAATCGTGGCGTAGTAATCCATCCGAACTGGTTATGGTAATCTTCTCTCAAACCTAGTATCGCCGTAAACTTATCATTGGGCGAATAGGTATATTCGAAGAACGCCCCTGGTACTGTTTCAGTCCTTTTGTAATTATCCAAAGCGAAAGTTTCTTTATAGGTATCTTTTGCGAAACTGAATCCTGTTCTAAACTTATGAGCCGTGGTATTTATGATAGACTGATAAATTAAATTAGCATAAATAGAACTTTGTTTGCCATTATAGGCATTCAATCCGTAATAAGAATTGTTGGTATAATCTTTTACTGAAAAGATAAAACCTACACTTTTATACTTCTTGCCCGGAAACACATACCCAACCTTACCAAATGCTCCCTGTTGTTTAATATCAATACCCACACCATACGCATTGGTCGTTAATTTATCTTTATCTGGATTATAATCTATCTGACCTGCCTGCCTGTTATCACGCAAGGCCTTTATGCCAAACTGAACAATTACCCCTTTGTTATCGGCATAACGCCATCTGTTCAAAAAGTTCAATTGATGACCAATGGGCACATCCAGAAAACCATCGTTGTTATCATCTGTTTTCACAGAAGTATTGTTTGCATGCATCAACAAGGTGGTTGCCCATCTGTTACTTATTTTATGTCCTAGATTCACGCTTGTTTCCAGTCTCCCCAGCATATTAGCATACCCGTTAACCAACAATTTCTCAGGTGCATCGGGCTTTTTCTCTTCAATATTTATCTGTCCTGCAATACTCTCATACCCATTCGCCACAGAACCCGTCCCTTTAGTAACTTGTACGGATTCTAGCCACGGACCGGGAATAAATGTTAGCCCATACGCACCAGCCAACCCGCGTATTTCAGGAATATTCTCTGTTGTGATCTGTGTATAGTTACCTGATAAACCCAAAAGCTGTATTTGCTTAATTCCTGTTACCGCATCACTGTAAGAAACGTCGACCGATGGCGTTGTTTCGAAGCTTTCGGAGAGATTACAACACGCCGCTTTAGCAATTTCCCTCGACCCTATGTTTAAAGTATTCAATGTACTGATGGTTGATACATAAGACGAGAATCCTCTACCAGATTTCACGGTTACTTCTTTCAAAGTATGCGTTTTATCATTCCGTAGAATCACTTTTACCTCACGGGTATTGGTTATCGTAAGCGTATCGGATACATATCCCACAAAACTCACCACTACTTTGGTGGGCAGTGTGTGATAAGGCAGTCTAAACACGCCCAAACTATCTGTAATGGTGGCATAACTGCTTGCAAGTTGCATTATTGTTGCATTCGAAATGGGTAAAAACATCCCTTTTTTGTTCTCTTCCAACACTACCCCCATTATGGGCGCCGCTTGTGCAGCATGTGTTGTATCAAAGGCTGCATTTGAAGTAGCATTCCCCAATTCCCGTTCGTATTTACAACAGCCAGGCAGCTTATTATACACGGCTTCGGTGGCTTTTACGGTCTTTGTATCATGCCCTACTGCTGCTAATTTCTTTTCAATAGCCGCAATGGAATATTTACTGCTGTCGAAGGTTACGGTGAGCATTTTTGTATCAATATCCCAGTTTACTTTAGCAATGCCTAAGTCTTTAAGGGCGTTTTCTATACGGTCTTTGCACTGGCTACAGTTACCATAGACCATCAATGAATCTGTTTTTGCATGTTTCCTTTGTGCTATGGCAGAGGTGACGCCAATTAACAAGCACAACAAGAATATATATATCGTTTTCATTTTGATTATTATTTAAAATGCAATATTCTTTTCAGTTTCGCTGAGAAATGTGATGGGAATAAAAATTTTTCCTCCCATTACAAATTATATTGCTTAGTTCATTATCAAATTATCTATTGAATAGGTGTAGGAATCGGTAGATGCATCATACTTAATAGAATATTGTGTTGGATAGTACCCTCCCATTTTATAACTTTTGGGCTGAGCAATGCTTCCTGTATAATTTACTTTAGATTCTAAGTACGCTTTTGAAGACATTGCTTCAACAAACGTCATTTTACCACCATAAAATCCATAGTTATAGGAATGCTGAAAAGGATAACCTCTAAATTCCAGACTCGTTGTATCAATATAATGCACTCCCATCATCATTTCAGCGTCTCCATCTGCAATACAGTTCTTAGGTATATACTTAGCATCCAACATTACGGAGTCCATCCCTCCCATTATGCCCATTTGGTCATTTGTAGTAACCGTAAAAAAGTGCGCATCTAGGTGAGGTTTGTTATAAACGCTCGGTGCTGCATCTCCATTGGCAGACCAGTCTATTTCTATGTGATCAAACGGACTCACCATCATATTCATCCCCATCCCTGTACCTGACATTGGCAACATTAACATATACATTGTATCGAAAGTGGGCAATCCAGTCAGTGCTTTTGCTTTGAATGTAATTCCAACAGAAATCGGATTACCACTTACGTCTTTCTTTACCCAAGACTTTACAGAATCTGCCCCAAATGGCTGCACATCTGCTATATAAGTAGTAACATTAGATGATAAACTATTCTTTGTGCAACTAGAAAACAAGAAAACTGATGTAATTATCAAACTTAAATACATCAAAATTTCGTTTAATTTAACTTTATAAGTATTCATTTTAGTGTTGTTTATTAATTTTATAAAAGAAGGTATTGAGAAAAAATTGTTCTTTCCCAATACCCTAATTAGGTTCTCTTATTTCTTCGCCATTTGCATTCCACAAATAGGACATTTACCAGCTTTATCACTCTTTTGATCGGGATGCATAGGGCATGAGAACAAACCCATGCTTTCGTACTTACCTTTTTCCTTCGGTGATAAATTTAGCTTTAGGTTTGTACCACAGATAGTACATTTCCCCTCATTATTACTTACCATATCTGGATGATTAGGGCAAGAATAGGTTTTATCACTCACTTTCATTGCAGTACCGCAAATGCTACATGCACCAGGTTGGCTGCTTCTTACTTGTGGGTGCATGGGACAGCTATAAAGCTTTGCACTAGCCCATTTAGCTTTTTCTTTTGGAGAAAGATTCAACACCAATTCGTCTCCACATTTACTACAATGTCCCGCTTTGCTACTAGCCATGTCTGGATGATTTGGGCAACTGTAAGCCAATGTTTCTACTTGGAGTGTTGATTTACATTTATTGCAATGTCCTGGAGTATTGCTCCGCACTTCGGGGTGCATAGGACAACTATACAATTTCAAATCAGTCCAATGTGCTTTTTCCTTTAAAGATAGGTTCAGATGATTCAATTCCATCCCACATTTCACACATTTACCAGGTTCATTACTCAACATATCGGGGTGCATCGGACAGGTATAAATGTCCTTAATCAAACTACTTTCTTTTTTTGCACCTTCTTGTGCATTTACTTTTATAAACAGGATGGTACAAACTGCCATCAACAGCATTATTAACGTTTTCATTATTTAATTCTTTAAATATTTTACAATAAAATTCATGCTATGCAACAGGCTTTATGAGCTTGTGCTTAGTTACGTATTCTTTCAAAACATTGCTGAATCAAATTCTGTAGACGCAGTCTAAAATGTAGATTTTATTGTTGATTTTTCGCCGAAAATCGGTTTTAAAATAGGTATTATTGGTGAGGATAATTCTATTTGAGGTAATATTCTGGTAATAATAAGTAGGAATAGCTGCTGCAATGAATTTTTCATAGCTCATTCCGGCTACAGCATCCTTATAATGGCTCTCAACTTTTACTTGTTTGTACAAATGTTTGCAGCATTTCCCTTTCTGCATCCCCCCCATCATTGCATTGCTGCCACAACCGCCAATTTTGTTATCCAAACTAGAAGAAACTAGTTTGTTCATACAGTAATGCTCGTGTATTGTTGCGCCAAAAGAGGAAACCCCGTAAGCAATTAACAACAATATCACGATTATCTTTTTCATTTTTACTGTATATCTGTTTCTTTCTGGGTGTAAAAGTAATTACTTGTTCAATTATTTTAGATGATTGTTATCATTTTATAAAATAACTAAGGGTTGTTAATTAAATGGCTATTGCCGAGTACCCGATTTTGCCCAATGCCTCCGAAATTGCACTTGCAGTTACATCTTCATTGTCTATCGTCAATAGTTTTATGGGTGTAGTGGTATCAACGTTCCAATTATCTTCGCCCACCAACTCATCAAGGGTATTTGTAACCTTCGCAATGCAACTACCGCAGTTAATATTCGTTTTAAATACCTTATTTTCCATTTTTTCTAGTTTATTAACCGCAAAGATGCCCCTTTCTAGAACCTGTTTTGTTACACTTTTCGGGAAATTATTTGTAGTTAAAAAGAGTTTTTTGCTATCTTATGAACTTCTTTTTGCTAATTATTTGCATTAACGCTATCCAATGTCTTTCTCAATCCCTTGTGATTGGCCTTAAATGCCGAAGGTGTTAGCCCTGTTATCCGTTTAAACTGGTTACTCAGATACCCAACACTGCTATATCCTAGTTTATAAGAAATTTCAGACAACGACAACTCGTCGTACACCAGCCATTCTTTTACTTTTTCTACTTTTTGAAGTATAAAATACTGTTCCAGCGTAATACTTTCCAGTTGGGTAAACAGTTTAGACACTGTTGAATATTCTTTGTGAATGTTTTTGGAGACATAGGCACTCAAGGCAAAGTGTTCGTCTATATCGCCCAGTTGTACCAGCTCAATCAATAAGGTTTTTGCCTTATCAATCAACATTTTCCGATGGTCATCCAACAGTTCAAACCCTACTGCTTCCAGTTTGTTTTTCAGTCGTTCAAGTTGCCATCCTGCCGCCTCATTTTTAAGCAATACCTCCCCCAATTCTACTTTTATGTATTGTAAATCTTCCTCCTTTAATATCGTTTCCACCGCCATTTTGCAACGGGGACAAACCATATTCTTTATATATAATTCCATCTTTAGTTTATTTGTACGGTAAAGATAATAAAACGTATAAAGTTCACTCCAATACGGTGCATCCCTAAAGCAATTATTCCTTTTTAGACAAATTTGTTATCAGAATGATTTAGTTAATAATTAATTAGGGCATCTAATTACCTGAAGCCACACATAATTGTCTGATATTCAGTAGCATTTTACCAATAACAATACAGTTATTACACAAAGCTGATTATTTTATACATACCACTACTTTAATCTTACACAGACTTAGTCAAATCTTACATAAACTTAGTCAATTCTTACACAAAGAAGACTGCATCCTGTAGAATCAAACCATTTTTATGTAAGAATCTTGTGAGTTTATGTAAGAAAAGGGCATTTTTATGTAGGATTCTAGCAATTATGTGTAAGAAATGGATAAATCTATGTAAGATTAGGCTTGGTTTATGTAATACCCAACCTATTTGACACAGTAAAAGCTTTAATTGCTTCAATAAATAAGCGTTTTAAAACCAAATACACTACTAAAAGCCCCACTCAGGTAACTGTAATAGCTGTGAAAGTATTAGTATACACTCAACATATAACGCTATCAATAGTAAGAAAGAAACAAAATGGGTGTTAAGCTATAAAAACGAGAAACAATAACAGACCTTCAAGAAGATTTATTGACCAATTTCACCGAAATAAATAAATAGTACAGCAATACTCCTTACTTTTCCGCTTTAAATAATACAACTATGCTAAAATTAAACAGAAATAAGGTTGTCATTATCATTTTGATGATTGCTTTTACCGTTGGTAGTATTGCCTTTATCGCTCCAGAGGCAGATCATCCCCCTTTCAAGAACCTAAAAGTATATCCTAAAGATATAAAATATGACAGCCTCGATCATTTGATGGATTATTACAAAGTAGCCCTAAATGTGAAGTGCCGTTATTGCCACGCGGGCTCCGAAGCCAACCCCAAAAAGTTGGATATGGCTAGCGATGCGAACCCGATAAAGGAGATTACTCGCAAAATGATTTTGATGACCAACGAGATGAATGAGAAATATATGCATACCATCAATCATCCCACCACAGATTCTACTGCGGTGCAAATAGTTACCTGCAATACCTGTCATCGTGGGAAAGTAAAACCAGAGGACGTGGTTCTAAAATAGACCTTTATCTCAAAAACAACAAAACACTAAAAATATTTCGCTAGTTCAGTGCGTGATGGGGGTAGGTTGTCCAGCGAATTTGGGTTAAGTATCATTTGTTACAAGCTGCTTGAGAAAATGCGTATACAAATTATTCCATCTGAGCAAATAGATACAACAAAATGGGATAGTTGTGTGGCTGAAGCGGCAAATGGATTAATTTATGCCACCTCCGATTACCTAAATGCGATGGCAGACAATTGGAGCGGATTGGTTGTAGATGATTATGCCACAATAATGCCGTTACCGTGGCGTAAAAAGTGGGGTATATGTTATTTATACACGCCCCCTTTTACCCAACAATTAGGATTAATTGGTAATCAGGTTATATCCATCGAAGCTTTAACTAGGCAGTTAGAAGGCTTTGCCAAATATGGCGATTATTTGTTTAATGAAGGCAATACCGAAATAGCAAATAAGCTTGGATGCACCCCATGTAATAACTACCTACTGGATTTGAAGAGAGATTATGATGAAATAAAGGCTACTTATAAAAAGTCTTTTCAAAAGAATGTAAACAGAGCTAGTCACCAAGCATTAGTCTACACCATTTCCTCTGATATACATGAGGCTACGCACGTTTTTTATGAATACAACAAGCATAAGATTGGTCATGTAGCACCAAAAGACCTTGCTAACTTCAGCAAACTTTGTAAGCAATGGCAAATACAGAAAAGAGCAGTCATCCGAAGGGTTACAAATGCCGAGAATGAGTTGATGAGTATGTTGTTGTTGTTGCAAGATGATAAGCGATTGTACAACATAATCAATTACACCTCAGAATTGGGTAGACAATGCGAAGCCAATTACTTTTTGTATGATCATCTTTTTAGAGAATTGGCAGGAAGCAATAAACATTTTGATTTTGAAGGGAGCGATTTGCCTGGCGTGAAAGTTTTCTACGAATCGATGGGTGGTATTGCTCAACCATATAGTCATTGGCACTTTAATAAACTTCCGTGGCTGATGAAATTGATTAAAAAGTAAACGGTCTTTTGTTCCTGAATAACCTCTTACTATCGTAATAAGAAAGTAATTAACGCAAGTTGAATAGTTTTTATTTTTATTATTGATTCTACCAATAGATTTGCTTTCCCAAAAAGAAAAACAATGAGTAAAAAAGACATAGAGAAAGTACACCTTTTGATTATAGGCAGTGGCCCGGCTGGTTATACGGCTGCTATATATGCTGCAAGGGCAAATATGAAACCCGTTTTATACCAGGGTATTCAGCCCGGAGGGCAACTTACCATTACAACCGAAGTAGAAAATTATCCAGGCTATCCGGATGGCATACAAGGCCCCGAAATGATGATAAACTTCGAGAAGCAAGCAGTGAGAATGGGCGCCGACATACGCTATGGGATGGCAACAAAAGTAGATTTCAGCGTGCAGCCTTATAGAGTGGAGATTGATGAGGAAAACTGGATAGAAGCCGATGCCGTAATTATTTCAACGGGCGCTTCGGCGAAGTGGTTGGGGATAGAAAGCGAACAACGCTTGAATGGTTTTGGCGTGAGTGCTTGTGCTGTTTGTGATGGTTTCTTTTTTAGGGGTAAGGAAGTTGCAATTGTTGGTGCGGGAGATACCGCAGCCGAAGAAGCACTCTACCTATCTAAACTTTGCACGCATGTTCATATGATAGTTCGTAGAGATGCGATGCGTGCCAGCAAGGTAATGCAAGACAGGGTATTGAATGCCGCAAACATCACAGTTTATTGGAACAGCGAAACAGATGAAATATTAGGGGAACACAAAGTGGAAGGGGTACGGATAAAAAATACCAAAGACAATACAACCCAAGAGATACCTATTGGTGGTTTCTTTGTTGCGATTGGTCATAAACCCAACAGCGACATCTTTAAGGAATACCTAGATATGGATGAAACTGGCTATGTTAAAACCATTGCAGGTACTTCAAAAACAAACTTAGAAGGGGTATTTGCTGCGGGAGATGTGCAGGACAAAAACTATCGTCAGGCAGTTACAGCTGCGGGTAGTGGCTGTATGGCAGCGTTAGATGCGGAGCGATACCTTAGCACAAAGGCGTAGGTAACGATATTGAATAATGAATTATAATGGGGGTACTATTGGATTTGTTCGAGGAAGGAGTCAATAATGCTCGATTTATATAGGTGAGATTGAGCATATTTAATAGCGTTTTGCTTTAATTCTTCTCTTAGATAATTGTTATCACACAAAGTTTGGACAGCTTTGCATAACTCATCAACATTAGATGGTGGAATTACAAGCCCGCAGTTGTTACTAATAATTATTTTATAAAGTGACGTCGCTTCAGATGCAGTAACTATCACACAACCACCCACCCCCAATATATTAGACAATTTGGAGGGTAGAAACAAGTCTCCCCCGGTATCTTTTTGCAACACTAAATGTAAAAAAGTCGCATTCAACAACTTATTAAATAAGTTAATTGGTAAGAGATCTAAGAAAAGAACATTTTTTACTTTTTTTTCGGCTGCTAAATCCTCCAAATGTTGACGGTAAGGCCCCTCTCCTGAAATAACAAATAAAAACTCCTCATTTTTACGAAAGTAAATAGCGGTTTCAATCACTAATTCTAATCCCTGCTTTTCACCTATTGCACCAGAGTAGAGAATTATTTTCTTATTTTCCAATTCAGGCACATTAATGTCTTCAAGCGTCACTGTTTTTGTAAAAGGATAGATATTATTGCTGTCGATCCAATTAGGGAATATTAAACATTCCTTTAGATTGGAGTTTTTAGACATAATCTTATTTATCATTCCTTGAGAAATAGTTGAAACAATATCAACATTAGCTAGTATGTATCGCTCTATCCTAAAAAGTAACTTGATAAAGATATTATTCCTAATCATTCCAAGCTTTTCCGCCGCATCTATTTGTAAGTCTTGAACGTGATAAATAACTTTAGTTTTCCAAAAGAACAGCCTGTAGTAAATCCCTAAAAGTCCAATTGAAAAGGGAGGAATAGGAATGAATACAATATCAATTCGTTTCCTCTTTAAGATTAAGCCTGTTACATAAAAAAAGGCACTAGCAAAAAACAATAAGTCCTGTATAAGTCGTCTAAGTCCTGTAGGCTTCTTAGGTATGTACAAAGGGCAACGACATACGTTTACACCATTAATTTTCTCAATATAAAAACCATTCTTATGTCCACTATAAATCTTCCATTGAGGATAATAAGGAACGCCGGTTATCACATTTACTTCATATTTTTTGTTATCAGCCAAATAATTGGCTAACTCAGAGGTATACTTGCCTATTCCAGTTATTTCAGGAGCATAATTAATTCCAATAATTAAAATTGACTTAGACAATATTTGTTTTTTAAAATGAGGGCAGACAGACAAAAATAAACAGAAATTTGAAACATAATTGTTTCTATCTATTCTTTTCCACTATTTTACAATAGACTTGCGTAAAATAGCTCATTTTTAAGATCGCAAAAGCAAGGCCTCTACTACCATCCTTAAATCCACCCATAAAAATATAACTTCCTAAAAAATAAACAGGTCCCACAAAGGGACTATTCAACAAATAGTATTTAAGTTTTTGTTTCCAGGTCCAAGAAGCTTTTTTGTTTTCATCATTAATATCATTCAAGTATCTCTCAGCTTCCCAAGAAGCATACTCCTGATGTTTGGTAAAGTAATAATCAACAGCCTTAAAATCGCGGTGATCTATTTTGCTATTAATTTCTCCTGATTTTCCAGCTAATATAGGATGTTCGTGAATTTCCATATCCAACTTACTCCATCTTGCTTCGTCAATACGTTCATACTCCCCAGCTCCAACTTTAAAAAGTGCAAGTTTCTTCAATGGATATCCCCCCTTCAGTTTCTTGCCCAAAAAGTAAATTGAATAGTTAAGCCAATAGCCTACTTTATCTGAATTATCCTTTATTTTGCTTTCTAATTCAACTTTAAAATCATTAGTCAAGTATTCATCAGCATCTAAAAAAAGAATCCATTCGGTATCAGGTTTATGATTTTGCAGATACCAGTTTCTTTTCTTGGGAAAATTCCCATCCCAAACAAAATCAATCACATCGATACCTAATTTAGCAGCTATCTGTTTAGTATCATCTTCACTTTGAGAATCTACTAATATAACTTTCTTTGCAAAGTCACTACCAATAGCTTCAATGCAACCTTGAAGGTTTTTCGATTCATTTTTTGTGGGTATAACAACTGTAAGGTTGAGCATCATCAGATTTTTTAAGCCAAGATTCGCTCCTTTATTGGCTTGCACGGATGACCTGAACAAACCATCCAAGCAGGCATATCTTTGTATACTACTGATCTGGCACCAATCACAGCACCATTCCCAATTGAAACTCCAGGATGAATAAATACATCAGAGGCTACCCATACATCTGCTCCAATATTGATAGGTTTTGTAATAAGTGGGAACCCTTTTTTTGTGTAATCATGGGTTCCTGTGCATAATTGTACCCCTTGAGAGATGACTGTTTTTTTACCAATTTGAATTTTCCCCTGAGAATATATGATTGCGCCATTACCAATTCCACAATAGTCTTCCAATACAATATTCCAAGGTGCCCAAATTATAACTTTTGGGTACACATGTACACCTACTCCAACCTTTGCACCAAAACACCGCAAAACAAACCTTCTCCATCCATGTAAAGGTCTTGGCGAATACTTAAATAACAATAGGTAAACAAATTGCCAGATAACCCTACTAATTCTGTTCATTAATGAAAAGGAAGCGCCTGTATGTGTATCCACATTAATCATTAATTTTCAATTAATTGTTAGTTCTTAATAGGCTAAGCATAGTCTCATAAGTTCTTTTAGCAGCACTTTCAACATTAAAATGATGCTCATAACAAGAAAACGCAGCTAAATACATTTCTTTCTTTTTAGACTCTGAAAGTTCTATCCAAGTTTGAAGCAATTGAAGGGTTCCAGAAACTGAATCGGATTGAATTAAACCTGCATTGCTATTTTGAATTTCTCTCCAGATATTTACTTTATCTGAAATTAATACAGGCTTACCAAATGACAACGCCTCAACGACAGCAATTCCAAAGTTTTCTTGATGGCTAGGCAAAATAAATACCTCGCACCCTTGAAATATTTTCCATTTTTCCTCTCCTGTCAACATCCCTTTAAATGTTATCTTATCTTTTAATAGGACATTTCGTTGAACACTTTTAAGAATTGTATTCCCAAAGTCTTCTTCAAGCCCAGGACCCACAATCACTAAATCTGGTATGAACCCAAGATCATTTGTAATTAGCAATTTGTTGTAGGCCTCAATTAACATATCAACCCCTTTTTTGGGATGAATCCTACTTAGAAATAAGAAATATGGTCGAATGTTCGATTCAACCAACATATTTTCATCTCCTATTGACAGAAAAGGTTTAGGAATTCCATATCCAATATTTATCTCCCGCTTGGGATGATAAGGAGTAAATGTATTTCTTGCTAACTTCAACTCCTCCTGACAAGTAAAAAGAACTCCATAAGCACCATTTATGATCTTCGATTCAATAAGTTTCCAATAAACATTGTTTCTTAGAGCTTTTATTTTACGTGCTTCACTTTTTTGAAAGTACGGATCTAGCATCCCATGTGGCATAACAAAATATGGAATTTGATTTGTCAATTCCTTTAATACTTTTCTTACCGCATAACCATGATATAACCACAAGCCATGAATAACAATAGCATCGTATTTTTCAATATTTTCCCTTAACCAATCAATAAGCCGATTATTGTATTGCCAAGGTCCCACAGATTTTCCAATTGCATGAATTACAAAAGATTCCTGTTTTAAATAAAGAGAATCAGGGGAATCCAAACAAACAACTTCATTTTGAATTCCCAACTTTATGAGTTCTGGCGCCAAATTCCTTATCCCTTGACATGGCCCCCCCGAAGATGGATTCATTGTAGAAATTACACGTAATAATTTTGTCAACTATAAAATTGAATAAAATGATTTATATAAGTAATCCATCAAAATTAAATTATGTTTATTTCTTTCTTAAAATTTGATGTATAGATTGTTGCCAATTGCATTCAAAACAAGTTTTGTAGCTTAAAACAATTTGTCACATTCTTCATAATTTTTTTTTTGTATCTATCTTGCCTTTGTTTCTTTACAAAGCCTTTCGATAATTTTCAAATGAGGTGAGTAAGGTGGCAGATAGAAAATAAACAACTGCCTTTTTGACCACACATCTTGCATCAGACGCATTGGTTTTGATTGATGTATGCTTGCATTATCCAAAACAATGACAGTGTTCTTTTTTATTCCATAAGAGAACCTGTCTATTTGTTCTATGATAAAGTTCGAGTTTATCGTTTCATAAGTGGTGGCATATTCAAATTGATTATCCCTGGTTATCATTCCAAAACAGTTGATACTTTTCCCTTTGGCTGATTTTATGCTGATACGCTCATCCTTGAATTGCCATCCATAAGGTACATACCCATCTTCTGACACTTGGGTCTAATCACCATAATACAAATCGATTTCTCCATAACCAGCACGCTGTTCCAACAACTAGATCTCTTGAAACTTATAGGCCTAAAATTCACTTTCACATTGACCATTAGGGCGTTTCCTTATCCGTTTGTAACGGCAGTCATGACTTTAAAAAAAAGGGTTAGGGTGTCATTGTTCATATTCCTGCCGATGTTTTCTGCCACAATCTGGCGGGCTTGGGACAAACGTTGTCGTTCCTGTTCCACTGATTCCCATACAATACTTAGGTGTTCTTATTGTAGAATCGGCTTCTTACCCTGTCTGCCCTTGGTCTTTAAACCCTCAATGCCTGTTGCTTTATAACGTTTTAGCAAGTTTACCTCATTCGTAGAAAGCATTACAGCAATACAATTGAATGTATGACCATCAGATTTTAAAAGAATTATTTTTCACCTTTGTCTATAGCAACGCCTTAAACGATGCTTCGAGTCTGTTTCCAACTTTTTCCTATCATCGAGCGATAGCTCTATTACCTTTGATTTCATTGCCACACATATATAACCTATTTAATGCAATATGATTTTCAGGATTACTTATTATTATTTATGCTTTGACTATTTTTCAGTGATGCTATTACCAATCCTCCCATTAAAACACCAAACCCAAGTGAAGTTGGTTGAGCGAACTGTCCTTGTAATATTGCCATAAAAGTACCACTCATTAATATCCAAGGTAGTAGATTTCTTTTAGATATTTCCTTGAAAGCCCCAATCAACAAGTCAAATCCAAGTGTCGTTCTAAGAATTATTATGGTAATACCCAATACGAATCCCATCTCACCTACTAACCGCCCCCATTCACCTTCAGAAATTAAAAAACCAGTAGTTCCGGTAGTCAACATAGCACCAACATTTGTACCAAGCCCTATACCATATCCAAAATAAGGAATTGGATTTTCTTTAAATAATAA
>CAISCV010000121.1 GCA_903883945.1 uncultured Chitinophagaceae bacterium
TTCCCTAAAATCCATTCGTGCTTTACCATCCTTTCCTCTTTTGGTTGTAATGATAATTACCCCATTGGCAGAACGTGCACCATAGATTGCAGCAGACGCAGCATCCCTCAATACTTCTATCGACTCAATATCATTTGGATTTATACCATCCATGCTTGTTCCTTGGGCACCATCTATTATGTATAAAGGATTAGAACCAGCTTCCATAGTTGCAGTACCTCTTATGCGTATAGAACTTTCTGCACCTGGTCTGCCCGATTCTTGCGCTATCTGTACACCAGGAGTTTGTCCTTGCAAGGCATCAAACACATCTACAGCTTGTCTTTCAGCAATTTGTTTTGAATTCACAGAGGATATAGCACCTGTTACGTCTCTTTTCTTTTGTGAACCGTACCCAATAACCACTACTTCATCTAAGTTGGAAGTGCCAGGCGTAAGACTGACATCAATATTTGTATGATCACCTACCTTCTTCTCTGTTGGCATAAAACCAATGGATGTGAACACCAAAACCGATTTTGCATTCGGAACATTAATCGTATACTGCCCTTTGCTATCTGTTATAGATTTAGCACTTGTCTGTCCCTTTATGGTAATCGTTACGGCAGGAACCCCATTACCACTTGTGTCTTTTACCACACCAGAAACTTTTATCTGTTGAGCTACTGCTCTAAAACTTGCAGTACTGAGTAAAAGAAATAATAAGCTAAAAACAATTCGGAGTGTTTTTTTCATTACGGCAAAACATTTATTAAATAATCAACAACTATACAATATTTCAAGAAATAAAAAAGATGAATGTTCCGTTTAATCAAAATATTAAAGTCCATCCTCTGTTATGTAATTTCTTAATAGAAATGGCAAATTTAGTATCCAATTAAGTTATTTAAATAAAAAAAACCGGTATCGTTTCCGGTAACGGTAACGAAATAAATTAATCTTGTTTAGACTTTAAATGTTACCTTGAATTAGCGGTTTAATCCAATTACTTGTTGAAACAAGAGTGGGTATACATGCGGCAAGGCTGCTTTGAATCGTTGATAGGTAGCCATAGAGATGTTTTTGGTATTAAATGGTTCTACACGGATGTATTGTTTATTTTCTCCTGCATTGCGACCATACTTATAATTGTATGTAAACCATCCATTAGATTCTAGCTTTACTTCTTTCAAATCGGTATTTGGCACACAGATAAAGAAGTGGGGTTTATCTTTTGATGCCACCTTTGCTTCTAGGTGATTTAACCTTAAAGCAACATAAGCTTCCTTTGCTGTTTCGATAGCAGGATCTATCAGCTCAATATGTTCGGACATCAAAGGTCGGTAGCGAAAGGTTTCTCCATTTTTAAAGTTGTATAGTTCCTTCAGCACTTTGGCAATGGTATCTTTCATATACGGATAGTGGGTGCAACCCAATATCAGCGTATTTAAGGGCAACACTAGGTGTTGTGTACGCATCTTTTCTAATAAAGTAACCAAGTGAAACCGCACATAGTTCTCCGGATCATTTATTTGTATATCCAAACAATTATTAGGGTTATTGGGGTCGTATTCGCAAAGTAACTTGTTGTATGATTTATCAAAGTGATAAGCAGGCAATAAGCTTGTATCTATCGTTACAGCTGTACTTTTTAGGGAAGGACCGCGGTAATTACTTCTTGGTTTAGTAACAGTATCATTAAAATAATCATTATCTCTATCAATACTTTCTGCTAATCCTACACCACCCTGACAAATTATACTCAACTCGCCAACGCCCGGATATTTTGTAGCCAATGCCTTCAATGTACGCGGATAGCCGTTAGAAGCTACCGTACCTGCGGTAGCAAATACCCCAATAGTGCCCTTATGCGTTTGCTGGTATATTAATGCCGCTTTAGAACCGGCATCTATCACGCCAATACAAGGCACGCCGTCTTTGTATTCTTTTATGTAGGTTTTCATGTCGTTTAGTGCATAGGCCGTAGCGGTATTGCAGGCAACTACCACCATCTTTACATTATTTTTGTTGGAAGTTACCCATGACACCCCGGTTGGTTTGTCATATTCTGTTGCCAACAAAAACTTTAAGTTTTTTAGAATATGTTCTTTCAGTAAATCTGTTTTACCCGCTGCTGCATAGTTGCCATAGGGCATATTGGCTTGGTCTGCCAGGTATTGGAACTGTTCTTTGGTAAAGTCTGGTTTGCCATCGGCACCTGGTTCGCCTGTTTCGTTGTTGAAGGCATCTAGTTTAAGGATGGCTTCCAAAACGGTTAGTCCACCTGTGCCCGAATCAAATACACCAATTGGTAAGGCATTCGTTTCCTTTTTTGGTGCTTGTTGTGCCAATAGACTTGTTTGTAAAGCAACAAAAAAGGCAACTGCAAGGCATTGTTTTATCTTGACCATCATCTGACTATTTACTTTTAACTATAAGGTGAAGATAGGGCTGTTTTTGTAACGGAGGAAGCAAGTTGTAAGTTGTAAGTAATAAGTAATAAGTAATAAGTAATAAGTCGTAAGTGATTAGGAACACAGCTTGCACATTTACTAAAACAAAGAAGGAAAATATTTCACTAAACACATAGTCACATTAGGCATATAGGAAATAGTAAGGAAGATAAGAAACGTTTCACTTTAAGGCCACATAGCCTGCACTATTCTATTAATCAATATTACTTTTTACTATGTTTTCTTATGTAACCTAACCTAAAATACTATGTGCCTACTGCGTCTGTGTGGTAAACTTATTTAATTGTATATATCCTCCTTCTATCATGAAATTCCTACACACTTGTAACAACCGATACGCCTTTACTTATTATACCTGCCAATGCGCTGTAAGTGAGTACATAATAAATAAAATACTCTGTTTTGGGGAGGAGGTCATAAAACGTCTTCGTACGTCCTCCCAAACAATTAACAATAAATCTAGCACCAAAGGGCGTTTTGATGGTACCATCATTGCCAACATAAAATCCCTCGGGCAGTGGCATCCCTTCACTAATAATTACCATATAGCCTACTTCCAAACCAAAGGAAGCGCAGTTGGTAATTATCTCTCTAGGATTTTTCCCTTGTTTTCCTGTAATTTTCTTTGCAATGGCGCCATCTGCAATCAATTGAGCGTAGTCATCTTCATCACTCAACAACGGTAGCGTACTCAGGTCTAGTATTACTTTATCCCCATTTGCGAGTTTATTTACATACGGAATAAATGAAAATAGGCAACTGTACAATGCTTTTTTAGCTTTAAAAAAATCGTTACGTTTCAACAATCCTCCAACTGCATAAGCTGCTTGCGATTCTGAAAAGGAGAGCAGCATTGAGGTGATTGCTGTCTCATTATAGGGTTGAATACCTGTAAAAACATCGGTATTTCCGTTGATGGCGTCCCCCATTTTCTTTACTCGCCTACTCAGATCGCGCAAGGCAATTTTTTTGATTAATTTCTTACTGATACCGTCAATGAATATCTTCTTCATTTGTTTTATATTTATTAATGAGCGTTGTGGCGTAGTTTACCCTGATAAACCTGTTTTTACAAAAAAGCAAGCATGAAAAAGTATAATTCCGCTGGATTTATAAAGAAGCAAGCGTGAAAAAGTGTTTTTCCGCAATGTTTTAAAAATAGCAAGCGTGAAAAAGAATAAAGCCGCCGGGTTTACAAAAAAGCAAGTGTGATAAAGTTTATTTCCGCTGTATTTTATAAAAAGCAAGCATTAAAATGTGTAATTCCACAATATTTAATAAAAATGAAGTGCTTATTTATCTTTTTGAAGCAGTTTACTGAGCAATGCTTTGGCATAACCCCTTTTTCTGATATTGCTGCGAAGAAATGCGTAGGAGGAATTATTTTTCATGATTAAGTTGTTTGCTATTGGAGCTTATTCTGTGCTAAATTTCTGTAAAGGTTCAAAGGAAAGTTGCATATATCCCAAACAAAAGAAAAATAGTTTTGAAAGGTGGTTGTAAAGGAGAGAAAAGGTTTTAATACGGGGTTTGTTATGGTAATAACTATACATAAATATTGTTCATAAAAACAAACCCTTACATTCGTTATGGAAACTTGTAGGGATAAGGTTAGAGGAATATTGAAATCAAACTTTGATGACAAAGAGGCATAAATTAAAGAAATGCCTGCCATTTTAAAGATAAAATCAGTAAACTAAAAATGAGAATAATCGAGTGGAATTGTCAAGGAGCATTTAGACTGAAAAAATTTATAAATGACATTGATACGCTAAAAAAAATTGACAAACTAACGACACTCTTGAATCAAAAAGACGGTCAAAATTAGGGTTAGCATTATTGGTTCTAATTAACCAAATCCGAACTTATCCCAAAATATCAAAATATCAAATCCACTAATGAAATCCTTTGTAACTGGATTGATAGGTTTTCTTAATAACACAGAAATATTATCTAAACAAAAGTGGGTGGCTATATCAATCGCTTTTTATAACAATATTACCAATATTCAGGAATGTATTTGGATGGATTGATGGAATGTTTTATTAAAATTACTGCGGTATATTGTAATATTGACCAAAAATATTACCTATGTTAATATTGAACTCAGTTAAACTTAAAATATTTACACGTACACTTTTTGTATGGTTCTTTATATTGGGGCTGACAGCTACTTGTTTTGCACAAGGAGATTTGAAGTTATTGGATAGACAAAAGGTTGATTCGACCTTATTATCTGATACCAATGTGCTTACCAAAAGTGATTATCTTACAGAATTGGAGAAACTGTTGGAAGCACAAAACAAGGTTTCCGGCATTATTGCCGGATTTGATAATCTAGAAGATATAGAGACTGGTCTGGATGATGATGACTCCTTGCTTTACCTGATAAAAACAAGATTGGGTGCTGCTAATGATCGAACAGTAAGTTTAAAGACCTTGCAAACCTTTAATAGGCTTTTGGATGAACTGCAGGATAATATCCAAAATAATTACCAAACCAGCCTTGCCGATTATGGCAACCAATTAGATAACCTTAAAAGAGAATTGTTTTTATTCAGGAAGGATACCATTATTCAAAAAATTTATAAGGATGCCGAATTACGTAAACAATTTCTACCCCAGCTAATAGATATTCGGTCTAAATGGAAAGTTACAGATAGCCTTGTAGGAGAGACGGCTTCTCTGATAAAAAAATTGAAAGAAAAAACCTCAAGCAATTCGTATGTAACCACCGAACTGCTTTCTAAAATTGATGACCTCACAGCCATTACTGCCCTGGATGCATTTGGGAAAGAGCGTCGGTATCTTTGGGAGCCAATCGACAAAAATTTGGTAGCAAAGAGCTATTCCAGCTTCGAAAAAAAACTAGAAATAGAAAAACAAATATCCGATTACTATTTTGATAATACGCAGAACAACAGGCAGTTGCCATTTGTGATGGGGATTATCTTCTTTTTGTGGGTAGTTTACAACTTTAACAGCCTGAAGAGGCGTTCTAAGCTGTCCGTAATTGATAAGTTTAGCTTTCGGTTCATCACTGCATGGCCATTATGGGGGTCATTGGTATTTGTAGCATCCCTAACCCCCCTTTTCGACTTGGCTGCCCCAGCTTTATATACTGAATCTGCCGGAATAGTGACCCTTTTGATACTTACTATCTTTTTTGCAAGACGTTTACCATTACCTGTTTTTATAATGTGGTGTATTTTTTCTCTTCTTTTCCTTACCCATCCGGCCTTACGTTTTATTGGGATGCCAATTTACCAGGAACGGATGTATATGTTCTGTATCAACCTTGCTTCATCTGTATTTGGAATTATAGCCTTGATTAAGACATGGAAAAAAGCTGCCGCTTATAAAATCATGTTATGGGTCGGTGTTTTTTATACGATATTAAACATCGTTGCTGTCTTTTGTAACTTATTTGGCAGGGTTACACTTTCACAGATATCATACGCTGCGAGTAATTATGGGTTTGCACAGGCTGTATCTCTTACGGTGCTTTGTTATTCGATAAAAGAAGCAGTTTTACTACAGATACAAAGTAGCCGTATACGAAAAAGATACCCGGAAGTATTTGAGTTTGCATCAATAGAAAAAGGCGTTTTGAAATTGACAGGTTTGTTTGCCTGCATACTATGGTTAATTGTATTTGCAGACAATATAAATGTGCTGGACAAATCACAAGATTTTATTACTTCGATTTTGCATGAAGAACACACTGTTGGAAGTTTTACTTTTTCGTTCGGTGGTATTTTCTTATTTTTAGGAATTATATGGGTTGCAAATTTCTTTCAGAAGTATATCTCTTACTTTTTTGGTGATTTAGGGGAGGATATGCAAGTAGATAATAAAGAGGGGCGTTCTCGTTTATTGATGACTAGATTGATTGTTTTAATAGCCGGATTTTTGTTGGCAGTTGCAGCTTCTGGTTTGCCAATAGATAAAATAACCATCATTCTCGGTGCATTAAGTGTTGGTATTGGCTTGGGCTTGCAGAATATTGTAAACAATTTTGTATCGGGGGTGATTCTTATATTCGATCGGACACTTCGTATAGGTGACATTGTAGAAGTGAGTGATAAGAGAGGACGGGTGCGTGAAATTGGCATCCGAACAAGTCGGTTATTAACCGATGATGGTGCCGAAATAATTATACCTAATGGTGATGTGGTTTCTCATAATATTATTAACTGGACATTGACAAATCCAAATGTCCGGATGAATCTTACGTTTACCATTGCAAAACCTTATGATATTGATAAGATAATTGCTATTTGTCGTAATGAAATACTATCCAATGAAAATGTACTTACACAAAAAGAACCAGAGGTATTGATAACAGCTATCACGCCAACATCTGGAACTGTGAAGGTATACTTTTGGTGCAATAGTATTACAGCTACCGAGGCTACCTACAGTACCTTGTACCCTGCAATTTATGCTAAACTAGAGGTAGAAGAAATGAAACTACTCTAGTTGTACGACTTCCCCAAGGTTCATTCCTGGTTTAAATTAAAAAACTATTAAGTTACGTTTTGGATGAAGGCATCAAAACTTCTTAACCCGATTGTTTTTTCTGAGCGAAACCCTTCTGCATACCGAACGCCAATTCGTTTGCCCAACATCAGGGCGCGTGCTTTCACGGATTCGAAAAATTGTGGGGAGGAGATGTAGGTTTGAGGCTCGTCGTTGTCCGAACTGTTAAACTGGGTTTTATAGCATAAGATGGCTTCTATCTTTTTATCAAAACTATCCGTTATGTCTATCACAAATGAAGGTTGTAAGAAGCGATCCTGGATGTAATGAAATACATAAGTTGGTCGCCAGGCAGCTTGTAGTTTACCTTCTTCCTTTGTTTCAATCTTCCTCAATCCCGATAGGAAAGCAGCTTCAGCCACTAATTTGGCGCTTCTTCCATGATCGGGATGGCGATCTTCTGGGGCATTGCATAAGATTATTTCTGGTTGATACCTTCTTATAGTACGAATCACTTCTCTGATGTTCTTCTTGTCGTGTTTAAAAAAGCCGTCATCCATTTTCAGGTTTTCTCTTGCACTTATTCCCATTACTTTAGCGGCAGCAGAAGCTTCGGCATAACGGGTTTCTATGGTGCCGCGTGTGCCTAATTCACCTTGGGTAAGGTCTATGATTCCTACTTTTTTCCCTTCTGTAATTGCATTGATGATGGTTCCACTACATCCAAGTTCTACATCGTCGGGGTGTACGCCAAAGGCAAGTATATCTAATTTCATTTTGTTACTTATTAATAGTACAGACAAATTTAGGGCATAAAAAAATCCCGTTTGTAATAAACGGGACCTTTAAAGTTATTTTTCCTAAGAAGACAATTAGTCTTTCTTGGCATAACGCTTTTTGAACTTGTCGATACGACCTGCAGTATCAACCAATACGTTCTTGCCAGTGTAGAAAGGGTGAGAAGTATTTGAAATTTCCAGTTTAACGACTGGATACTCATTACCATCTTCCCAAACGATTGTTTCTTTTGTGTTTGCAGTAGACTTGCTTAAAAATGAAGTACCGTTACTCATATCTTTAAATACAACATAACGGTAATTTGAAGGATGGATACCTTTTTGCATAATGTTTGAAATTAAGGTTGTACGGATTTTGCCGTACAGTTATAAAAAAAATTAGGAGTGCAAATGTAGGGAATGGAATTGAAGTAGCAAATAATAGATAGTAGATAATGGATATTAGTTATAAATTAACTCGATAAGTTAGAAAATAATATCTAATAGCTACTATCTCTACAACTAGCTTTTCATATTATCGAACTGCAAAGGGAATCCCAATCCTGCAGTTCTACATTTTGCCATTACTTCTTGTAAATCGTCAATTTTTTTGCCTGTCACCCGTACAATATTATCCATAATGGCAGCTTGCACCTTAAACCCACCATCTTTTATAAGTTTCACTACCTTCTTAGCGTCTTCTTGCTTTAAACCATTACGAACTATAACTTCTTTTTTTACAACCTTGCCACTAGGGTAGGCTTCTTTTGTAAAATCGTATGCATTGGCATCAATGCCTTGTTTCATACTCCGGCTAATCAATACATCGATTATTTGTTCCAACTTCATATCGCTGTCAGCTTCTAATTTTAGTAGGAAATCTTTCTTATTTAAATCGATTACAACATGCGAATTTTTAAAATCGAAGCGATTCTCTATTTCTTTTTTTACAGTGTTGATAGCGTTGTCTAACGTTTGCAAATCAACTTTACTAGCTATATCAAATGAAGGCATACAATTATTTTTTGCAAATGTAATAAATAGATAAGTCTATGTTACTAATAGATGTATTTGTATGATATAATTTGAAAATTAAGGTTGAGTTCTTATCCGTGTACCGCATTAACTCACTTACTATCCTTTCATCAACTGTTGTTTCCTATACTCCAAAGGAGTAATGCCATTAAGTTGTTTGAAATAACGATTAAAATGAGACGCATTATTAAAACCACATTCGAAACAGATAGTGCCAATACTTTTTTCGGTATCAATCAACAACTTACATGCATGATTAATGCGTATCTCTATCAGAAACTGAGAAAATGTTTTCTTAGTGCGAGATTTAAAGAACCGACAAAAAGCATTGGGGCTTAGGTTGGCTCTTGCTGCAATATCGTCCAGACTAATAGGTTTATAAAAGTTATCAATCAGGTAATGAAACACACTATTCATCCGTTCACTTTCTTTTGCTGAAGAGGGATGCTCCATATTATTTGCAGCAATCAGTTCCAAGTCTTTCGACAATGCAAGCGTGTTTAATATTTGTAGCAATAAAATAATACGTTCACCGCCTCTTGTTTGTAAAAGCGTTTGCATCAAGCCTATTATTTTCTCTTTGGCTATACCCGTTATTTTGATTCCTTGCTTTGCTTTTATAAAGAGTTCAACAATTAACCTGTTTTCAGGAAGATGAAGAAAAGGTTCACCAAAAATAGTGGGAAGAAAATGGACGACTAATGATTCTGCAATAAGCGTACTGTCCTTTAAAAAGTAGTCTTCATCACAACGCCATAAATGAGGTAAATTACTACCGACCATCACAAGGTCACCGCTATTAAAATGAGCAATATCGTTACCAATAAACTGTGTTCCAGAACCATTTTTTATAAAAACAAGTTCAATCTCCGGGTGAAAATGCCATTCATTATAAAAGAAGGGAACACTATCAAACCTACAACTGAATGAGTGTTCTGGGGCAACCGAAATCTTTAGCAACTTAGGCTTCATAATAGTATTTATGCTTTATTTTGGTAGTAGTATTCGTTAAAATGATAAAATAGTATTAAAGGTTGCTAAACTAAGGCAAAATTCATAAATCCCTGACAAGTATTTTTGCAACGTTGAATTACTACAAAACAATATTGTTGCTTGCAATTGATATCTGGTATGATAGTGTTTCATTTTTCATAGTTGTGTTTTGATTATTGAATAAAGCTCTCCTCTTCTGCGGAGAGCTTTCGTTTTTTAAAAATAAGCGGTTACATTTACCGCAAATTTTAAAGATATGAATGTGCCCCATTTGGTATTACAAATTGAAAAGAAAGACAATGTATTGGTAGCATTGACCGATTTAACACAAGGACAGGTTATTGAGTTTGGTGGTGAAACTTATATTTTGCAAGAAGATATTCCTGCAAAACACAAGTTCTTTATGTATGATATGGAAAAAGGCGAAGCCATCCACATGTATGGTGTATTAGTAGGAAAAGTGCAGTACGATGTAAAGCGTGGTGCAAGAATGACGGTAGATAATACAAAACACGCAGCAGATCCTTACTACTATAGGGATGGTCAATATACCTGGACCGCCCCTGATGTGAGTAAATATGCTGGAAGAACCTTCAATGGATATCATCGTAAGGACGGCAAAGTTGGTACTGCCAATTACTGGCTATTTATCCCAACCGTATTTTGTGAAAACAGAAATATGGACGTGATAAAAGAAGCTTTATATACCGAACTTGGTTATGATGTTACTGATAAATACAAAAGCTTTACCCGTCAACTCGTTGAGGCTTATGAAAAAGGGGATGACATTAGTAGTGTTTCTTTCGAGCCTGTAGAAGCAAATAAAAAGCATGGCTATTTTAAAAATATAGATGGTATCAAGTTCCTAAATCACCAAGGTGGTTGTGGTGGAACCAGACAAGATTCAGTAATACTAAGTAAATTATTGGTGGCTTATGCTGATCATCCGAATGTTGCTGGTATTACGCTTTTGAGTTTAGGTTGCCAACATTTGCAAACTAGTGATTTTGTAAAGGAACTAAAGGAATACAATCCTAAGTTCGATAAACCCGTTTATATATACGAGCAACAACAAGCAAAGAGTGAAGAGCAGTTGGTGAATGATGCTATCAAACAAACATTCCTAGGTTTAATCGAAGCAAACAAATTAGAACGTAAACCTGCTCCTCTTTCTGCCTTAACAATTGGGGTTAAGTGTGGTGGAAGTGATGGTTTTAGTGGCATCTCTGCAAACCCTGCTGTTGGTTACTGTGCTGACCTTGTTGTGGGATTAGGTGGAAAGATATTGCTGGCTGAATTCCCTGAGTTGAATGGTGTAGAACAAGAATTAATTGATAGATGTACCAACCAGCCAATAGCTGAGAAGTTTATCCATTTGATGCGTACCTATGATGCTTCTGCGCATGCAGTAGGTTCTGGTTTTCACATGAATCCTTCTCCAGGAAACATTAAAGATGGTTTAATAACAGACGCTATCAAGAGTGCAGGTGCTTGTAAAAAAGGCGGTACTGCCCCTGTGGTTGATGTATTAGATTATACAGAACCTGCTACTAAACCCGGTTTAAACCTTGTTTGTACACCTGGTAACGATGTAGAAGCAACTACAGGTAAAGCTGCAAGTGGAGCAACGTTAATATTGTTTACAACAGGTTTAGGAACACCTACAGGTAACCCAGTTTGCCCGGTAATTAAAGTGGCTACCAATACAAAGTTGGCTACCAGAATGAGCGATATCATTGATATTAATACAGGTGATATAATAGACGGCAAAAAGACGATTCCTCAAATGGGAGAGGAGATATTGGAATATTGCATCAAGGCTGCTAGTGGCGAAGTAATCCCTAAGGCAGTGCAACTAAACCAAGATGATTTCATCCCATGGAAGAGAGGCGTAAGCCTTTAAGGAATTGTTTTAAGTTTTGAATTTTATGTTTTGAATTCAAATACAATTAAATTAATTTAGGTTAAAATTGCCCTACTTTGTTTTGGTATTTGGGATAAAACAGAAATTCAAAATTTAAAATTCAAAATTTAAAATAATAAAAACGTGTTTAGATTAGACAACAAAACAGCAGTAATTACAGGTGGTGGTAGCGGTATTGGTCGTGCTATGTCCGTATTATTTGCCAAGCAAGGTGCAACAGTTCATATTATTGAATTGAGTGAAGAAAATGCAAA
>CAISCV010000122.1 GCA_903883945.1 uncultured Chitinophagaceae bacterium
CAAAAATAGTTTTAGATATAGCTGCTCATGGTTTTGATTGGGACAATAAAGATTCTGCAGTAGAATTAACGTACCAACAAGCACTAGTAACAGCAAGAGAAAGTTATGCTGTTGTTGATTTTGATAATAATACCTATGGAACTCACTTTCAATATTATGATGATAAAGACCGCATTCATAATGTTCATTTTGTTGATGCTGCAACCAACTTTAATGCCATCAGATTTGCTACCGAATACGGTTTAGCAGGTACAGCTTTGTGGAGATTGGGTTCAGAAGATAGTCGTCTGTGGGGGTTTTATAATTTACCTATGACGAGATCTGCTTTAAAGAAATTCAACTTTGCTGAATTCAATAAAGTAGAAGGAAGTAGAACGGTAGATTACATCGGAGAAGGCGAAATATTGGATGTATTAGCATCTCCAACAGACGGACATATTAAAGCTGAAATTGATACTGCCAGCATGCTGATCAGTGAGGAAAGCTACGATGCACTTCCCTCCTCTTATGTGGTAAGAAAGTTTGGAAAAACGTCTAAACCAAAACTAGTGCTTACCTATGATGATGGACCCGACCCTAAATACACCAAAGAAATACTAGATACACTTGCTTTTTATCATGTTCCTGCAACCTTTTTTGTGATTGGGATCGAGGCAGAAAACAATATACCACTCATTAAGCGAATTTTAAAGGATGGCCACGAATTAGGAAACCACACCTTCACCCATCCGGATATGAGTAAGGTTAGTAAGGATAGGGCATTGTTGGAAATGGATGCTACCAAGCTTTTAATTGAGTGTATTACTGGTCGTAGCCTTGTGATGTTCAGGGCTCCATTTAATGCTGATAGCGAACCTGAAAAGAATGAGGAATTGGTGCCAGTAGCATTAAGTAGAACCAGAAATTATATTACGGTTGGTGAAAGTATGGACCCCGAAGACTGGCAAAAAGGAGAACTTAAGAACTTTAATGCCGATACAATATTTAGTAGGGTAAAACAAGAATACCAAAGAAACCTTGATAAAGACGATAGTAGCAATATCATTCTACTACATGATGGCGGTGGCGATAGAAGTCAGACCGTATTAGCAACAGGAATGATAATCCGTTACTTCCAAGCAAAGGGATATACATTCACTACTGTTGCAGACTTACTTGGTAAGACCAAAGATGATATGATGCCTTATGCCAGTAGCAAGGACTATTATAAACTGAAAATCAATTACTTATGGGTTCTTTTAGTATATTATGCAACCCACTTGTTCTTTGCTATCTTCTTGGTATTTATGATAATAAGTACCATTAGATTAATTATTTTAGGTACGCTTTCTTTTCTTCAAAGGAAAAGAGAAAGGAATATTATTTATGATACAGTAATTGAGCATTATCCCATGGTTTCCATCATTGTTCCTGCTTATAATGAAGAAGTAAATATCGTTGGCTCTCTTACGAACTTATTAAAATGTGATTATCCCAACTTTAATATTGTATTTGTAGATGATGGTAGTAAGGACAAAACCTGGGAAATTGTAACCCATGTGTTTACTGGTAACGATAATACCCTCAAACTACTTACAAAACCTAATGGTGGTAAAGCTTCTGCCCTTAATTATGGGATCGATAATACCCAAGCAAACTATGTAGTATGTATTGATGCCGACACAAAGCTTGCCCCCAATGCGGTTAGCATAATGATGCGGCACTTTTTGATGCAAACTGATTCATCTGAAGAAATTGGTGCAGTAGCGGGCGTTGTTAAAGTGGGTAATGAGGTAAATCTACTCACAAAATGGCAGAACATAGAATACATTACTAGTCAAAACTTCGATCGGAAAGGGTTTGCTTATGCCAATGCCATTACTGTTGTGCCTGGCGCAATTGGTGCATTTAAAAAGAAAGCAATTGAAGCTGCAGGTGGCTTTACAACAGATACTTTGGCAGAGGATTGTGACCTGACTATTCGCATTTTAAGAGCTGGATATCTTGTTACCAATGAACCTAAGGCCATTGCTTATACAGAAGCCCCAGAAACACTAAAAATGTTTATGAAACAACGTTTCCGTTGGAGCTTTGGTGTAATGCAAACCTTCTGGAAACACTCCGATCAATTGTTTAGTAGTAAAAACAAATCGCTTGGTTGGATAGCATTGCCCGATATTTTGATATTCAAATACATTATCCCCATCTTCTCTCCTATTGCAGATGTGTTGATGATTATTGGCTTATTCACAGACAATGCTAGTAAAATACTATGGTATTATGTGTTGTTTACCGTTGTAGATACCACAATTGCTGCCATTTCTTTCTTGTTCGAAAAAGAAAATCCGTTGAAACTTATCTGGCTTATTCCTCAACGAATCATCTATCGTTGGATCATGTTAGTGGTATTATATCGTTCTTTAAAAAGAGCACTAAAGGGCGAATTACAAAACTGGGGTGTATTAAAAAGAACAGGTAATGTAAAGGATGTGGTGGTGGTATAAACCCCAATCAATAAGATAGTAGAATAAATAGATAGTATGGTGCAACATATTGTGTAGCTTCCTCCACCATTATTTCTTTACTTTGCGGCGATTATTTTAAAACAGAAAATTGGTTTACTTATGAAAGTATCTGACATACAAGTTCAAAACGAAAAAGAAACACGTGCCGGCTTTGGTGAAGGCATCTATGAAATTGGAAAGGAAAACGAAAACGTTGTTGTATTGACGGCAGACCTTGCCGGTTCTTTTAAATTAGGACCATTTATTAAAGATATACCTGAACGTTTTGTTCAGTGTGGCATTGCCGAAGCAAATATGATTGGTGTTGCTGCGGGTTTGACTATTGGTGGTAAAATACCTTACACGACCACGTTTGCTAACTTCAGTACTGGCCGTGTTTACGATCAAATTCGCCAAAGTATTGCGTATAGTGGCAAGAATGTAAAAGTTTGTGCTTCTCACGCAGGTCTTACCTTGGGTGAAGATGGCGCTACGCACCAGATATTAGAAGATATTGGGTTGATGAAAATGCTTCCCGGTATGACGGTTATTGTTCCTTGCGATTTTAACCAGACCAAAATAGCTACCAAAGCAATTGCTAGTTATGATGGACCAGTTTATCTACGTTTTGGTCGTCCAAAGTGGCCAAATTTCACCAAAGAAGATGGTAGTGACTTTGTTATTGGCAAAGCACAACAACTAAGTGAAGGAACCGATGTTACCATTTTTGCTTGTGGTCACCTTGTTTGGAAAGCTATCGAAGCGGGCAAGGCTTTAGAAGCTAAAGGCATTAGTGTAGAATTGATAAACATACACACCATCAAGCCATTGGATACCGAAGCGATTATTAAATCGATCTCTAAAACAAAATGTGCCGTTACTTGCGAGGAACACAACATTTTGGGTGGTTTGGGTGATAGCATTGCACAGGTAGCTGCCAAAAATTGCCCTATTCCTATTGAATATGTAGGTACCAATGATACTTTTGGAGAAAGCGGTACACCTGCACAGTTGTTGGCTAAGTATGGTTTGGATACACCTGATGTAATTGCCGCAGTAGAGAGAGTATTGGCGAGAAAATAGATAGTAACTAGTAGTTAATAGATATTAAAAGAAAAGCCCTTGAAGTAATTTATTTCAAGGGCTTTTTGATTAATACGATTGTATCAAAACTTCGGTAGAGATATTAAGTTTACTATGTATTTTTCGTATCATATCCAATGATAGTTTCCTTTTTCTATTCAATATTTCACTAGCACGGCTTTTTATTCCCAATATTTTAGCCAAATCGCTCTGTGTATAATTCATTTGCTCCATCCTAAATTTTATTGCTTCTATTGGGTCGGGCAAACCAATAGGATAATGTATCTTTTCGTAATTATCTATCAGCAGACCAAGTAGTTCCAATTCGTCGCCTTCAGGACTTCCCATTTTAGCATCGAAAATTAGGTCTAATCTTGCCATTGCTTCATTGTAATCTTCTTCTGTTTTAATCAACTTAATTGTCATAACTAAATATTTTGTGCATCAATATTATTATATTCACGATGTGTTCCAATAAACCGAATCCAAATCATTTGATAATCATAATTTATTTTTACAATCAATCGATAATGATTCCCTTTTATATTAAAAACCACTCGATTGTCCTTTAAAATACTTGCACTTGGATAATCTTCTTTAATTTTATTTGGACTCATCCACCTTACCTTTTCTGTATCCTCATACCAGGTCTTCAATTGCTGTTCACAATCAGGATGTAATTCCCAAAACTCTCGTAATATCTTTTTTGCAACAATCCTCACTTGGTGTATTTGTGTAAATATAAGGAAAGTTCCCAAAATGGGAATTATTGTTATTAGAATAAAAAACTATTTTATTATTGAATACTCAAATATAAAAGCTGTTTCTAGGTAATAGCTGTTTTATTAACTGAATAAATAAAAATATAGGTCATTTTGTCTTATGCAATAGTGTTAATGTCTTAAGTAACTGCGTTAGTTACTTATGTAAAAATGAAAATGACTTAAGTAACAACCCTAGTTACATAAGTAACTGTAGCAATATCTTATGTAACAGCGTCAATGTCTTAAGTAAAAATAAAAATGGCTTAAGTAACTACGATAATTGCTTATGCAATTATGGCTATTGCATGAAATAAAAAATCATAAATAGGTGTAAAAAAGGTGTTATTAAAAGTATTATCAATTGCTGGTGACAATAAGACTACTTTCAAGGAATTATTTTCATTTATTAAATTCAAAAAAATGGCAGAAGTATTGGTTGATTACTCAAATCGTATTTACACCGACCCAGAATTGGGGACAGAAGTGGAAAGTATTGAAACACACATGGAGGGCAACACCACGTTTGCAACCCCGTCTCCAACGATGATTATACTAAAGGCACAACGTATTAAATATCAGACTGCATTGGCGAAAGCTCATAACGGAACGCCAACCGATACCTCTGATAAAAATGACCAAAGGGCTATTTTAGAAGGGATGTTGCACGTATTGGGTGCGTATGTGCAGTTGACTAGTGGCGGCGATGAAACAAAAATTTTATCTACTGGTATGCATACTGCTGCTTCTAAAGGTCATATCGGTGAATTTGGAGTAGTTGCACATTTTAGGGTAATAGTGCCTGAATCGAGCAATAAGATTTTGTGTACTTGTTTTAAAATGCCTAAAGCAAGCTTCTACGAAGTATTATATACTGCATTACCAGTTACTGCTGCTAGTGTTTGGATGTCTGAAACATCTACAAGCAGTTCAATCGTAATTAATGGATTAACTAGTTTTATTCCTTATCAATTTAAAATGGCAGCTCGCGGCAGTAGTAAGGTGAAGAATTTTTCGTCTCCTATAACTAGGGCAGCGAATTGATGTTGAAATTTAAATAGTTTGTATTCACAAATTCAAAAGGGTTGTTGGTTATAATATTGTAACTAACAACCTTTTTTTGATTTTAGTATAAAAACTAACAATTAACCAATCTATGCTTCCTATCTGGTAATATCCGATATCCTATTAATTGTTTTTTTGGAATTAATAATTATTCCAACTTTCATTTTTCTACTAAAAGTATCTTTTCATTGATACACTTAACTACTATTTTTACAGTTAGTCACAGTCTCTCAACCCACTTGCAGTCATTAAAAATCTACCAATTTATAGTTCCATATAACGTTTCTACCGTGTTGAGATTACTTTTATATTAATATTAAATTTCCAATACAAAATATCCCTATTTTTGGAAAAGGATAGGATATTCGTTCTTTGCATAGGCTGGTTTAAATGATTGTATTTATTTATCTACGTTAATTTTTCACCATACAATTTTACAATAAAATTTACTCACATAAAACAATAACAACAATGATTACAAAAAAAATTACGCAGATTGTAGCAGGGGTATCTCTTATAGTGCTTTCCCTACATGTAAATGCGCAGACAGAACAAACCACTAAAGATTGGATTAGGCAGAAGATCGAAAAATATGGTGGTACTGAAGCTACTCTAAAACCCCAATCTAAAGCAGCTACGGAATTGTCCATTAAATATCAAACCTTTTACCATGGGGGCGATACTATTAAAATTCAAGAAACCCGAGTTTTAACAGGTGGTAAGAAGGTTACCAACATCTACACTTTGAAAATAGATGATTTAACCGAAATAACAAATTTGCCAGGTAGTAGTGATGTTTATGAGTTAAAAACAGTTAAGAACAAAGTTGTTCTACGACAATTGAACAGCAAAACAAACGAACTACAAAGTGCTTTCTACACCAACCGCGTACGTACTAAAATTTGGTTTGTATCTGCTAACGAGTTAAATAAGGAAGAAAATATTGAACAACGTTTTTTGAAGGCTTTTCAATTTATGGCTGGCATTAACAATGCGAAACCAAAAACTGAAAATAAAGAAGCTTTCTAATAAAAATAGATATACCTGCTATTAAATGATAAAAACCTTATTTATCCTGTATTGGATAAATAAGGTTTTTTATTTAAAAAGTGTTTTAATTAAATTATCCTATAAGTCCCGCAGCTCTACTTATCTCCAACATGCTGTCTATAGGTTTTTTAGAAGCAATACGAAGATTTTCATCCATCATTATTTCGGGGAGTTCATACTTCATGCACAAGTATAGTTTTTCTAGTGTATTAAGCTTCATATGCGGACAATCATTGCACGCACAATTGTTTGTAGGCGGGGCAGGAATAAACGTCTTATTTGGGGCATCTTTTTGCATTTGATGCAAAATACCCGTTTCTGTTGCCACAATAAAGTTAGTACAGTCAGAAGCAACTGCATATTTGAGTATCTGAGTGGTACTTCCTACATAATCAGAAATGCGTAAGATAGCTTCTTCGCATTCTGGATGTGCAATAACTTGTGCTTCGGGATGCCTAATTTTTAGTTTAGTAATTTTTTCCAGACTAAAAATCTCATGAACCATGCAGGCACCATTCCATAACAACATATTTCTTCCTGTCTTTTTATTTAGATAAGCTCCTAAGTTCTTATCAGGTGCAAAAAGAATCGATTGATTAGCAGGAACACTGTTGATAATAGCTTCTGCGTTGCTACTTGTGCAGATAATATCGCTTAACGCTTTTATATCTGCCGAACAATTAATGTAAGATATCACTAAATGGTTGCTATGCTTCTCTCTAAAAGCTTTAAATAAGTCTCTTGGAGCAGAATCAGCTAAAGAACATCCTGCATTTAAATCGGGGAGTAATACCTTTTTTGATGGATTGAGAATTTTGGCGGTCTCTGCCATAAAGTGAACACCCGCAAACACAATCATATCCGCATTGGTGCTTTGTGCTTTTTGTGCTAGTCCCAAACTATCTCCAATATAATCAGCAATATCCTGAATGTCGGGCTCCTGGTAGAAATGTGCCAGAATAATTGCATTTTTTTCTTTCTTCAGTTTTTCAATCTCAAGGAATAAATCCAAAGAAGGATCTACATCGAGATTAAGGTACCCATTTTCAAAAATTTTCTCTTTTGCTTTTTCAATGTTCATAACTCTTGTAATACTTCTTTAATAATACTTTATTTATATAACCCACTACTACTATTATGCATGTGGATATCGGGAAAACTTAGTTGTACACAGGCAGCGAAGTTAATAAGATGAACGTTATTCACTGGTACTAACATTTAATAAACAAACTATAATCCTTTACAGATAAGGGATTGAGAAGGTTTTTAACAGAATAATACGAAATTAAAAGCAATTAGCACATTCATGAGTTCACACTATATTAATATTGGGTTAACATGCATAACTAAGGATAAAAAAATCATGTGTAAGCTTTTCAACAGAATTTTAAAATCTATTTATTACACAAATATCCCCTTTTTTAAATGAAAAATTGACTGTTATACACCAAAAAAAGAGGTTATAAACATGTTTAATGTGTACTTTTTTATTTTGAAAATTGAGATTTGTTACTCACATTAAAATAAAAAAAATGCCATTTAATTTGTTAACATTACGTATGATAAAAGGAGCTTGAATTAGGGTGTTTTTTCCACATATTTTTTAAACATATTATTCCCCTATTTTTGCCATCCTAAAAAATTAATTAATAATTTATTTATTATGTCTGTTATTCAAAAGATTCGTGATAAGGGTGCCTGGATTATGTTTGGGCTGATTGCTATTGCTTTAATTTCATTTATCCTACAAGATAGGGCACTTGGCGGCGGAAGAGGTGGTGTTTTTACAAATACTAGCACACTAGGAAAAGTAAACGGTGTAACTATTGAACGTGTTGACTTTGAAAATGAGTTGAGTATGATGCAAAAAATGTATGGTCAACAAGCAGGTAACAGAGAACAACTGATTCCTAATGTTTGGAACCAAGATGTAGAACGTATCATCAACAACCAGGAATATGATAAGCTTGGTCTATCTGTTAGTGATAAAGAATTGAGTGATATTTTGTTTGATCCACAACAATCTCCGTTAAAAAGAGAATTTACAGATGAGAAGACTGGAATTTTTGATGTAGAAAAGGCAAAACAAATTATTACTCAAGTAAAAAAGAGTAAGAATGAAGAGCAGATTCAAATGATACAAGAAGCTTATCTGAAACCAACTATCGAACAGAAGCTACGTTCTAAATATAGCGACCTGTTGCAGCATTCTGTTTATATACCAAAATGGTTGGTTGAAAAGACACAGGCAGATAACAACACCATTGCTTCTATTAGTTATGTAGCTGTTCCTTATAATACAATCATTGACTCTACTATTAAAGTTTCTGATGATGAGATTATAGCGTTTGCACAAAAACACCATAAAGAATATGATAAAGAAGAGGAAACAAGGGGTATTAGTTATGTAGCTTTCGATGCAACTCCAAGTGGTGCAGATAGTGCTGCTACGCTTGCTACTGTTGATGCTTTAAAAGCGGATTTTGCTGCTACTAAAGATGAAAAAGCGTACTTAGGAAAAGTAGGAACCGAAACAACTTTTAAAAATGGTTACTTCTCTAAAGCAAAAGTGGAGTCAGCAAAGAAAGATAGTATAATTAAACTTTCTGCCGGACAAACTTATGGTCCTTATTTGGATGGAAGTAATTATGTAATTGCAAAATTGATTGGCACAAAGAACTGGCCAGACAGTGCAAAGGTTCGTCACATTTTGATTGCTACGACAGATCCAAAAAGTGGTCAGCAAATAAAAGAAGATAGTGTTGCAAAGAAATTGGCTGATAGCATTCAAACTGCAATTGCTGGTGGTGCAAACTTCGAACAACTATGTGCTAAGTATTCAAATGATCCAGGAAGTAAGGATAAGGGTGGCGTATATGATTTCTTTCCTCAAGGACAAATGGTTCCTGAGTTTAATGAGTTTGCATTTGATAAAGCTGTTGGTAGTAAGGGTGTAGTTAAAACTGATTATGGTTATCACTATATAGAAGTTTTGGGACAAAAGAATCCTCAACCGGCCTATAAGATTGCTTATCTGGCAAAACCAATCATTGCTAGTTCAGAAACAGTTTCTGCAGCAAGTACTGCTGCTGCTCAGTTCTCTGCTCAAAATAAAAGTTTGCAAGATTTTAATGACAATGCTAAGAAAATAAACAAAGCAGGACTAACTGTGAATGAAATAAAGGAAAATGATTCTTATGTTGGTGCAGTAGGTCAATCTCGCGAGCTAGTTCGTTGGGTTTATGCACACGATAAAGGAGATATATCTGAACCATTTGAAGTTGGTGAAAAATATATTGTAGCAATAGAAACAATCATAAACAAACCTGGTTTACCAGATGTTTCTGTGCTACGTCCCCAGGTAGAATCGTTGGCACGTAACGAGAAGAAAGCAAAACAAATAATAGACAGTAAGTTTAAGGGTGCTTCTCTTGAAGCGATTAGTCAAAGTACAGGTACACCTGTTACAAAAGCTGATAGCCTTTCATTTACAAATGCTTTCATCCCAGGATTAGGAATGGAAAGTAAAGTAATTGGTGCTGCTTTTAATAAGAATCTTAAAGGAAAAGTAAGCGATGCCATTGCAGGATCAAGTGGCGTTTATGCCATCAGAGTAGAAAACATTGGTGCAAAATCAACCACTACAGACGAGCAAACTTTGAAACAGACGTTGTTGCAACAACAAAAATCTGCTTTTTACAGAGGTGGTGATGCTTTGCGCAAAGCGGCAACTGTAAAAGATTATAGAAGTAAATTTTATTAAGCTATGATTAAACTGATTTGAATAAATTAAATGATTTATTCAAAGAGAGAAGGCTTCCCAATAAACGGGAAGCCTTCTTTTTTGCATTTAGCGCAAACAAAAATATAAGAACAGATGTAATTTCGTATTTGATGAATAAATCATTTAATTTATTCAAATCAGTTTAATCATAATTAAGATGATGGAAGCAACAATCGTAAATAAAGTAGCAGAAAGTGGGATTATAACATTGGACCTAGAGGAGTTTTATCCTAAAGGAGAGATATTGGTTTTTGATTTGAAGTACTATCTTTTTATGGGATTGATTTTAAAAGAAAAAGACTACCGAGCTGCGTTACAAACAACAGAATGGGAAAAATATCAAAGTAAATATGTGGCCATTACCTGCACCGCAGACGCAGTCATACCAATGTGGGCATATATGTTGGCGGCAAATTACCTGCAACCTGTGGCTAAAGAGGCTGTTTTTGGGAATGAAGCGCAGTTAATCTCTACATTGATAACTAGAAAGCTCACTACTTTTAAAGGAGAGGAGTATATGGATAAAAGAGTGGTGGTAAAAGGTTGTGGAGAGGTATCTATACCAGAAAGTGCCTATGTGGAAGTGACGGCTAAGCTCAGACCATTCGCAAAGAGCATTATGTATGGAGAACCCTGTAGCACAGTACCCATTTATAAGAAGGCTAAGGAGTTATAAGTATTAGGTTTTAAGTAATAAGTTTAGAAAATAACCCGATTGATCATGTCAATCGGGTTATTTTATTGTATGGTTATTTCACTTCTATCTTCAATGGTATGCCAGTGAACCTGATTGGAAAATGAAGGGTATTATTGGTATAATCTACTGAGGTATTTTGTTTTATTCCATTGACAAATACATTCTTAAAGGCCTTCGTTTGCACTATTGATAAGGTAAAAAGGGTGCTTACTGGTTTCCCTTTGTAGTTTCCGTGGTTGGAACTGATGGAAAAACTGTAACCTTTATCTGTAATAGTCCGAGCAGAGAAGGATACCAATTCATACTGGTTTGAAACTAAGGCATTTTTGCTTGTTCCATCGTCAAGATATAAAGTATAGGTCGACTTTTCGCTGGAAGGATAGTATTCCATTGTTAATTTATCATTCTTTAGGGCAGTTGTATTGGTAAAGATTTTCTCTTTATAGAGTGGTAAGATGGTTCCTGCCTTTACATAAATAGGAATGGCGTCGAGAGAGACAGATTCTTTGAATTGTTTTTCTCCTTTCTCTTTTTCCTTGGTGTTATAGTTGTACCAAACACCCTTTGGCAGGTAAACCGTTTTGAAATTGGTTGCCTTTTCCAGCACAGGTGCCACAATAATGTTCTCTCCCCAATAATATTCTTCGGTAGTAGCACAAGCAAGGGAATCTGTTGGGTTTTCATAATACAATGGGCGCATCAGTGGCTCTTTGTTTTTGGCTTGTTGGAATGCTAGTGTGTAATTGTACGCCAAAAACTGGTAACGTTGGTTTACTACCTTCTTAGCAATTGTTTTAAACGGCTCTTCTATAAGTGCAGGTTCGGAAGGAAAGCTGAATGCAGCCTTTTCTATCTCATATAAAGCCGTACCATGTGGCCTGAAGATGGGCGTGAAAGCTGCCAACTGCAACCAACGGACATATAATTCATTATCCCCCGCTCCACCTGCAAAACCACCTGCATCACTGTGCACATAAGGAACGCCACTCATACTCATGCCCAACAAAACGGGTAATTGTGCTTTCAGTCCACTCCAACTTCTGCTTACATCACCGGTCCAAGGGAAAATGCTGAAGCGTTGGGTGCCAGCAAATCCACTTCTATTGAGGCTGAACAATCTTTTGTTGGGATAATCGGTTGCATATTTATCAAACAACATCTTAGTCCAGTTATGTCCATACACATTATGCACTTCATCTGCGGCAAAGGGTCTGTTATATCCAAAATCTTTCAGGTTATGGAACATAGCGGTCGGATGCATTTCGGGTTCTCCCAAATCTCCCCACCAACCTTCTACGCCTAATGTCATTTGTTTTTTATAATACGTCCAAAACCAGTCTTTTGCATCCTTCCTAAAGATGTCAACCAACCCAGCATTGCCAAAATAGAACTCAGCAATCTGATAAGGATTACCAATACTATCTGTTGCCAGATAAGGTTTTGAACTATTGTAGGCCAATGTGTTTTTTACGATGAAAGGTTCGGTTACAAGGATGGTATTGATGTTGTTTTTCCTAAAATCGGCTATCATACCCTTCGGATTTGGCCACTTTGTTTTGTTAACCCAATCTAGGTTACCTAAACCGTTTTTGATACTATCGCCAAACCAGAACAAATCGAAGATAACGCCATCAACTGGGATGTTATCAGCCTTCATCTTACCATAAATTTCTTTTACTTGTGCCTCGCTGGTATAGCCAAACCTGCTCATCAGGTTGCCCAATGCCCAACGTGGGGGCAAAGGTTGCGCACCAGTGAGGGAATAGTAGTTCTGCAGCATTATTTTGTAGTCTTTGCCCAGAATAATGTAGAAAGTAAGTGCACCACTAACGGCACCATACTCCAAAACAGACGAATCTTTCTTGCCAATGTCTACATATCCCCTCGATGGGTTGTCGAAAAAGAGAGCATACCCCTTGGAGGAAGTAAAAAATGGAACACTATAGTTCAGATGGTCTGTCCCCTCGCCATATCCATACCAAGGTGCATTGTACAACTCCAGTTTGTAGCCCCTTCTGTTTAGCGGCAACGCTCTTTCGCCCCCACCGTATATCTTTTCATCGGCAGATAGATTAAAATAAATGCCTCTGTAATTGTCTGTATGATGAGTGCCAGCAATAGTTACCGTATTATTCACCAAAATAGCGTTACCACTTTGCACAACCGAACATTTATAAGGAATAGTCGTCGGTTTTAAGATGACAGCATCGCTGATATTTTCATTGTGGGTGTAATCATTTGTCTGAAACGTTACTTTGATGATGTCTGCCCGAAGCGGTATAAAGCTAAAGCTTCCATCAGGTGTTTTTTGTTGGGTAGATTGTGAGAAGGAGGATGTATAAGCCAATAATACAAGCAAAAGCAAGAAGATATTTTTCATATAGTGAATAATTGACGAATAAAAGTAATACTTAGGAAATAGTAACTTTAAGTTTAATTAATCAAAATTAACTAATCCTTGTTAAATTTTTTTTTAATATAATGATTTTAAATAAGAACACCCATTTTTGAAAATAAGAAAGTAATTCTACTTGATATTAGTCATATAAAAGGAGACAAAATAAATTACCATCGGCTTCTAGCCGATGGTAATTTATTCACAATAATTTTGACTTTAAATCCTTCATGTTAAAATATTTTCTATTGTCGCTACTCATCATTTGTACATACAACTTCACAATCCTATATTTGTGTATAGATGAAAGCGACAGAAAGCAAATACAATCAGTGCCTTTATTTTGCGGCAAATACCTTAGCAAGGAAAGTGGAAAAACTTGCTTTAGAAAGTTGGAAGCCTGTAGACCTATCTCCAAGCCACGCCTATCTTTTGATGATGGTATTAGAGGAACCTGGTTTGCAACCTTGTTGCCTTTCAGATCACTTGCAATTAAGCCCAAGTACCATTACTAGATTGATTGAGAAACTTGAAGAAAAAAAATTGGTTTCGCGCATAATTGAGGGAAAAATGACACTAGTTTATCCAACAGAAAAAGGAATAGCCTTGCTGCAAACTTTACAAAAGTGTGCTAAAGATTTTCACAACAATTCGTGTTGCCTTATAGAAAAAGAAGAACGCGAAGCTATGGTTTTAAACATGTGCTGCCTTGCAGATAAATTGAGTTAAAATCCTTTCCCCCTTTTGCTAATTGCGATTATGACTACAAAAGAACGCTACAAAATTGCACTTGACCATTTTCAAGAAACCATTCCTAATGCAGAAACGGAGTTAGTTTATGATTCACCCTTTCAATTGTTGATTGCAGTTATACTTTCTGCACAATGTACCGATGTGCGAGTAAACCTTACCACTCCTGCCATCTTTAGTAAATACCCCACCTCAAAAGAATTGGCATCAGCAACTTTCTACGAACTTTTTCCTTTGATAAAGAGTATTTCTTATCCCAATAATAAAACAAAGCACCTGATTGGAATGGCTAATATGCTAGAAGAAAAGTTTGGCGGTATTGTTCCAATGACGGTGGATGAACTGGTATTATTGCCGGGTGTTGGCAGAAAGACCGCCAATGTAATTACTAGTGTGATAGATGCACAGCCCAATATGGCAGTAGATACGCATGTATTCAGGGTAAGCGCAAGGCTTGGTTTAACTAATAAAGCTACTACTCCATTAGCCGCCGAAAAACAACTAATAAAACATATTCCAACCGAAATGGTACACAAAGCGCATCATTGGTTAATTTTATTTGGACGATATCATTGTACAGCTCGAAATCCTAAATGTATAGGTTGTGGTTTACAAAATATTTGTAAATACTACAAAGAAAACAAAAAGGTGTAGTTGGTGTTTCAAATCACCAACTACACCTTTTTATTTAATTGAAAACATATTAAAATACCTATTAACCAGCCAACATTAAATAACTAGTGTGCCCCTATCCGTTTGAGTGGTATATGTTGAACCGGTGCCAATACCAATGGAATTTTTTCTACATCGGTGTCGCTCCAATCTAATCCAAATGCTTTTTTATCTGATTGAGCAATTTTGCTAATGGCAAAATAAGAGTTAAGTATGAAACCTTCCTTAAGAGAGAACTCATTTTCTACCGATAAGAAACGTTGTATAATTACGTAACGGATGTCACCAGAAATGTTTAACTTGTTAAGTGCCTTTTCATTTTCATTGGCAGCTACATTCAACTCATGATGCTCCACCATGTCTTCCATTACCTTCTTAAACAATAAATGTACACGAGGCTGAATACGGAAACCAAGTTTAAATTCAATTCGGATAATCTTGTCATGCTCAATTTCTTCAACATGATATTCCATCGTGTATGGTTCATCAGTTCTATCGATATGAACAAACCAATAAACATCGGCACGCTTAGGTCTTTTGGTAAGGATAGACTCTAACACCCTTTTCTCAATCGCTCTTTTGTTGTTCGATTTAGTTAGATATACTAAGTGAGTCGCATATTTTGCTTCATCATGATTGTCACTTAAAGTCTTGATTGCAGGTATGAAATTGTTTAAATTTTCGAATATCAAGAACCTGTTCGTAATTTTTTTGGCTTTAAACCAAATATACATAACGAATATTAAGGTGAATTCGAAGATAAGGAACGGCCACCTGTTCTTGATTTTAGAAACGTTGGCTAGAAAGAATGAGAACTCTACGGTTAAGAAAACCATCAGAATGAGAAATATGAGTAACTGAGCCCATTTCTTTACAAATTTCATGTAATAGAACATTAATAAGGTAGTCATCAACATAGCAACAGTAATGGAGAATCCATACGCCGCTTGCATTTTTTCGGAATCCTGAAAGTATAGCATCATACCCACACAACCTGCCCATAATAACCAGTTAATACTAGGAATATAAATCTGACCTCTGATATTGGTTGGGAACTTGATGGTAATTTTTGGCCAGAAGCCCATGCTTACTGCTTCACTGATTAAGGTAAAAGAACCAGATATTAATGCCTGACTCGCAATAATTGTGGCTAAAGTAGAGATGATGATGCCTGCAAGTAAAAACCAATGGGGCATCATTTCGAAGAAAGGATTTAATGCCGTAACACCTTTCATTACAAGGAATTTATTATGTGCAGCATCTTGAAATAATTCATGATTATCACTACGTAACATCCAGGCGGCTTGTCCGAAATAGTTAGCAAGTAAAGCTATTTTTACAAATATCCAGCTCACTTGAATATTCTTTTTGCCACAATGACCCAAATCAGAATACAACGCTTCTGCTCCGGTAGTACACAAGAAAACAGAGCCAAGTATTAAGAAACCACCAACCTTGTGATCAGATAATAACTCAATGGCATAATAAGGATTCAGGGCAGTAATGATTTGAGGATAATGCACTATATTTATTACACCTAAAAACATGATCATCGCAAACCAGATAAACATGATAGGACCAAAAGAACTTCCTACTACCTTGGTTCCGAACTGTTGGAAAAAGAATAAAAGGGAAATAATGCCAATAACAATACTTATGGTAAGAAAATTTCCGGGAACTATTATCGTTTCTAGCCCTGGCACACCGTTTAACCCTTCAATTGCCGAAGCCACCGAAATGGGTGGTGTAATAATACCATCAGCCAATAGGGTTCCAGCACCAACAATTGCAGGAAAATATAACCAATGACGATAACGCCAAACAAGCGCATACAATGAAAAGATGCCTCCTTCGCCTTTATTATCTGCCTGTAGTGTGAGTAAAATGTACTTAAAGGTGGTTTGAAGGGTAAGTGTCCAGAAAACACAAGATACTCCACCATAAACCAAGGCTGTATCAATTTTGTTTGCACCAATGATTGCACTGAAAACGTAAAGTGGAGAGGTACCGATATCTCCGAAAATGATTCCAATAGTAACTAAAAGACCAGCAGCAGTAACTTTTTTCAAGTTGGGGTTCATAAATTCAAATTCAGATTAAAAATTCAAAAAATTTTAATCATATAGCGAAGCATTGAAATTGTCCCAATAAAATGCCACTAACTAAAAAAAATAAAAAAATCGTCTTTGTTCCTTAAAAAATGCCTGAAACTTTATGAAAAATTTTATTTACAGAAAAAATTTATTACCACATACCCTATCATTTTGAAAGGCTCTTTTTCATTTTGGAATGGTTTGATTAAAAGTTTAAATAAATATTCGTTTCTTTGCCAGGAATTATATTTAAAAAAAAATAATTTATGAAGATTTGGCTATTTGGTTAAATACTTTTCAACAAAATAGGTGTTTTTCTAAATTAATTTATATCAAATTGTTGGGTTTACTAAAGAAAGCTACCATATGAAACAACTATTTGAAAGGCTTTAAATAACAAACAAAAACAATTATGCACCTTAGTTCGAAAAAAATTACAGCAGCAGGCCTGCTCATTGCCTTGGGAATTATCTATGGAGATATCGGTACCTCTCCCCTTTATGTTCTAAATGCCATTGTTAAAGGTCGAAGTATCACAGAGGAATTGATTTTTGGATCACTTTCTTGTATCATATGGACACTTACCTTACAAACTACCATTAAATATGTAATTCTCACGCTAAAAGCCGATAACAAAGGTGAAGGTGGTATTTTTAGTCTCTATGCATTGGTTCGAAGAAGAAAAAGATGGTTGGTTTTACCAGCAATGATAGGCGGTGCTGCATTGTTAGCTGATGGTATTATTACCCCACCCATTTCTGTTACATCTGCTATTGAAGGTTTGCAACAATTGCCCTTGTTACATGATATTGAAACAAAGACGATTGTGGTAATTGTAATTGGTGTTATCTCGTCTCTTTTTATCCTTCAACAATTTGGAACTGCCTCTATTGGTAAACTTTTTGGGCCTTTAATGGGCATTTGGTTTAGTATGTTGGCAATACTTGGTTTATCGCATTTGGCGGACGACTTTAGTATATTCAAAGCTTTAAGTCCTTACTATGCAATAGAATTACTTACTTTTTATCCTAAAGGTTTCTGGATATTGGGTGCTGTATTCTTGTGTACTACCGGTGCAGAAGCATTATATTCAGACTTAGGTCATTGTGGAAAGGAAAACATTCGTTCCTCTTGGGTATTTGTAAAGATTTGCTTGGTACTAAATTATCTTGGTCAAGGTGCCTGGTTGTTAGCAAATTATAAAAATCACGTAATTCCTCTTGCTGATTTTGACGCGGGCTTTAATCCATTTTTTGGTGTGATGCCGCCATGGTTTAAATTAATAGGCATCATTATAGCAACCGTTGCTGCCATTATTGCTAGTCAGGCATTGATTTCAGGCTCTTTCACGTTGATAGCAGAAGCCATGAGACTTAACCTGTGGCCCAAAATGAAAATAATTTATCCAACAGAAGAAAAGGGTCAATTATTTATTCCCGGCATCAACTGGTTGTTGTGGGGAGGTTGTTTGGGTATCGTACTTTTCTTTCAAAAATCCACCAACATGGAGGCTGCGTATGGTCTTGCCATTACGCTTTGTATGATTAGTACCTCCATACTCTTTGCCAACTTCTTAGTGAGGCATCGGACGCTTCCTATCTGGATATATTTATATCTGGCTGTTTATATTACCATAGAAAGTTCTTTCTTAATTGCCAATCTGGAGAAGTTCCCACATGGCGGTTATGTTACCTTACTAGTAGGTGGGGGTCTTTTTTGGGTGATGTATGTATGGTTTAGAAGTCGTAAGATCAAGAACAGGTATATTGAGTTTGTTAAATTGCAATCATATCTTCCAATGATAAAAGATTTGATGAGAGATGAAACAGTGCCAACCTATTCTACGCACCTGGTTTATATGACGAGTGCAACCAATGCAAAAGAAATAGAACACAAGATAATGTATTCTATTTTGAACATGAAACCTAAAAGGGCTAATGTATATTGGTTTGTGCATGTTGAAATATTGGATGATCCTTATTCTTGTGAATATTACGTAGACCAGATAGTACCGAATGAAATCTTTAGGGTTGAGTTTAGACTAGGTTTTAGGGTTGAACAAAGAATTACCTTGATGCTGAAGCAAGTAATACAAGATATGGTTGCTGACAAAGAAGTAAATGTGTTGAGTAGATTCCCTAGTTTAGCAAAAAACAATGTTCCTGGTGACTATCGTGTGATAGTTATGGAAAAATTCTTGAGTAGAGATAATGAGTTGCCATTATTAGAAAGAATAATAATGCGCTTTTATTTCTGGTTTAAAGAAATTAGTTTGAGTGAAGAAAGGGGCTTTGGATTGGATACGAGTACTGTAACTGTAGAAAAATTCCCACTAATGATTTCACCAGTAACTAAGTTGAATCTGAAACGGGTTACCCATGCAATTCATCCACATGCACATCACTAAAAATAGAAAGTCCGGTAATTATTACCGGACTTTCTTATTTAACTCATTAAGTTGAAATAGAAATTACTACCTACTCCATATTTACTTTCTACATGGATGGTACCTCCTTGTGCTTCAATAAACTCTTTACTGATGGCGAGACCCAAGCCAGTTCCTGTTTTGCTGGTTCCAGGTATTTGAAAGTACCTGTCAAATATCTTACTGATGTATTTTGCTTCTATTCCTTTGCCATTATCTTTTACAGAGAAAGTTACATGTTGATCATGCTTATTGATCTCTATCACAACATCTCCATTTTCGGGGCTATAACGAATAGCATTCGTTAAAAAATTTATTAAAACCCAAGCAGTCTTTTCTTTGTCTGCTTTAACATTTGGCAAATCATCAGATGTATTAGTAATCAATGTTATATGCTTTTGCTCAGCTTGAACTTTTACTGCTTCAACAGCATATTTTAATATATCAAAAGGACTACAGAGTTGGATGTTCAGTTGAATATTACCAGTTTCTACTTGCGACATATTCAACAGTTCTCCAGTTATTTTTAGTAACCTGTTGCTATCATCTTTAATACTTTCTACCAACAAGGCTTGTTCCTCATTTAGTAAACCTGTGTTAGTACTTCTTAATAACTGCAAGCTCATTTTTATGGAAGAGATTGGCGTCTTTAATTCGTGCGAAACAGTAGCAATAAAATTGGTTTTTGCTTCATTCAATTCGTGAAAAGGCGTAATGTTTCTGAGAACGATCACTTCGCCAATAACTTTTCCTTCATTGCTCACTTTCAGCACATCTTTATTGAAATAGCTTTCTTTATTATCAGCATAAATCTTTAGTTCGTGTTGGTCTTCATCTTGCAACAATCTGCGCATTAAGTCATTTTGAAGGGCAATGTCAGGAGCGTATTGTCCAATAATATCTTTTTCTTTCAACGCCAAAACCTTTTCAGAAACTACATTCAAAAACAAGATATTCTTATGTTCATCAAAACCAATAATGCCATCGCGCATTTGATTTATGATAGTTTCTATCCTTCTTTTTTCAAAAGTGATCTTTGCCAGATTGCTATTTTCATACTCGTCTAGCTTCTCTGTCATCGTATTAATGGCATCTGCTAGTTCCTTGAACTCATCTTCCTGATCTAGATGAATTCTGTTTTTATAATTCTTGTTGGCAATTTCTTTAATCCCTTTTGCTAATGCTTTTACTGGTGTTGAAATTACATCGGGAAAATTAACCGTAAGCGTAAAGGAGATAATGGTTAACACCGAAAAGACAATGGTCAGCCAAAATATGGCACTACTTGCAGATTTCTGAGCATTTTCATTTTTTCTAAGAATTGCATTTTGGTTAATGGTATTAATTTGCTGAATTGCCTGTCTCAATTGTTTATAGCTATCATTATTCTGTGGGTGTTTTTTTATCTCTTCAAAGCCACTGCGCAATTGTTTCGTTGCATCTTCCTCACCGTATTCCGTGATATTTTTTTCCTGATTTTCTAAGTTAGTTTCAAAATCGGCATAGGCTTGTTGGCTATTAGGCAATTCATCCAAGGCCTTCAACATATTGTTGTTGTAAACTAGCGTCTCATAGTTATTCTTCAGAATCTTGTCGGCATCGTTGCTAAGTTTGCTGATAGAAACAATGCCCAATATCCCAAACACCAATATTACGATGAAAAGGAAACCGATACCCACCGTCAACTTTGCCTTTAATTTCATTACGATAGTATTAAAATGTCAATTTCTGAGGCTGACAATTTATTTAATAATTGATTGAAAACAGCAGAACTCAATATTACATTCCAAATAGTAAGATGTGGTTTACCAATACAAATAGTCGTAATACCTTTCTGCTCCGAAGCTTCAAAAATACCCCTTGCAATGTTTTTATTTTTCAATCGTATAACTTCTCCCCCCAATTCTGCTGCCATTTTAAAGTTATTAATCAAATGACGTTGTTCGGCAAGTCCAATATTGTCCCCACTTTCGCTTGGTGTCTGAACATACAACAAGAACCATTTGCTATTGTAAGAAGAAGCCATCCGCGCAGTTTTGCGAATAACCTTTTTGGCAATATCATGGTTGCTACTGATGCACGCCATAAAACGCTCGGTTTTCAGTTGGGCGTTTCTGGGTATTTCAATTTCAATTTTACGTTCTACCTGGCTTGCCACTTCCTTCAATGCCAGTTCGCGAAGCTGAAGAATCTTTTCGCTTTTAAAGAAATTATTGAGGGAAACCTGAATCTTATCCGGCGTATAAATTTTCCCTTCCTTTAGTCGGATAATGAGTTCATCTGACGTCAAATCGATGTTTACTACTTCATCCGCCTGCTGCAAAACGCTATCAGGGATCCTTTCCGACACATTGATGCCCGTAATGTTCTTGACTTCATTATTCAGACTTTCAATGTGTTGGATATTAACAGCACTTATTACATTGATGCCTGCATCCAAAATATCCATCACATCTTTCCAACGTTTATCATTCTTACTCCCCTCAATATTAGAATGTGCTAGTTCGTCTATAATCACTACTTCGGGATGCAAGTTCAGCACTGCTTGCAAATCAAACTCTTCCAGTTCCTTGCCTTTATAAAACAATTTCCTTCGAGGAACAATGGGCAGTCCCTCTATCAAATCGTGTGTTTCCTTGCGGTTATGTGTTTCAATATACCCAATCTTAATGTCTACCCCACTCCTCAAAAGGCTATGCGCTTCTTGTAGCATCCGGTAGGTTTTGCCCACGCCAGCACTCATTCCTATATAAATTTTAAACTTTCCACGCCTGCTTTTGCGTATCAAGTCTAGAAAGTGTTCCGCATTATTTCTTACTTCTTCTGGCATACCGTAAAGTTATGTTTGAGCCGATTAAGAATGAATTAAAAGGACTATAATCTTGTTTCGTAGACGGCCTAATTCATTTAGGAGGAGTCCTAATCCGTCCTATTACTTCAATTCATCCAAAGCAATGTTTAACTTCAAAACATTTACCTTTTCAGGCCCTAATATCCCTAATAAAGGCTTTTCTATATGAGCATTTACCAATGCAAGCACTTTATCGGGAGCGAGGTTACGTACTTTGGCAATCCTGTTGACCTGTACTAATGCACCCTGCACACTAATGTTAGGATCTAAGCCACTACCAGAAGCGGTAACTAAATCTGCAGGTATTTCTTCTTTTTTAACGGTAGGATTATGTACCATGAAAGTATCAATAGCAGCCTCAACGCCTTTTAGATACGCACTATCGGTTGGGCCTTTATTACTACCTCCCGAACCGGCGGCATTGTAGCCAACAGCCGAAGGACGGCTGTAGAAATATTTATCTAGTGTAAACTTTTGGCCCTCATTGGCATAACCAACCACTTTGCCATTTACCGTTAACGTTTCTCCTTTGCCGCCCCCTGGCGCAAACTTAGCAATACCTGCTATTAATAAGGGATATAGGCCTCCAAGGACAGCTATAAATATGAACGAGATCATCAGGGAAGGAAATAAGTGTTTTTTCATTTTATATGTTTTAAATTTGACGAAAATAAAATTGTATGAATGCAGTAATTAAAGTTTCTTCTTTTGAGTTTAATGAAGAACTATTTAACAAGATTTCTCTTTTGCTAAAGGGAAAAGACGCTGAAGTAACAATTGCCGTTAAAGAAAGGAATACATCTTTGGAATCAGAAGATGTGTATTTTTCACGACTAACTAAATCAATAGAAGAAATAGAACGAGGTGAAGGCATCTTATTTACAATGGAAGAATTAGAAGCATACGTTAGTGAGGGAAAAGCCTCATGAGGAATATCCAGTTTTCCCCCACAGCTATTGACAATTTGAAACTCTTTAAATCGGGTAACCATAGATTGGCATTCAAAGTCTTTGAACTTATAAGCGATATTCAACTTAACCCTTTCGATGGATTGGGTAAACCCGAACCCCTCAAAGGAAACTTTCAGGGCTATTGGTCGAGAAGAATTAATGATGAACATCGCTTAATATATAAGGTTACAGATGATTTAATATTTATCTATGCTTGCTATGGACATTATTAAAACCAAATGCCCACTATCATATCCAACAATTTAATCCCGATAAATGGCGCAATAACACCACCTACACCATAAATCAATAGGTTTCTTCTCAACAATGCACTTGCACCAATTGGTTTATAGGCAACCCCTCTCAAAGCCAATGGAATAAGAATAGGGATGATGATTGCATTGAATATTACGGCAGATAAAATGGCGCTTTCGGCGCTCTTTAAATACATAATGTTCAATGCTTGTAAACCAGGAATAGACACGATAAACAAGGCAGGAACAATGGCGAAATATTTAGCCACATCATTAGCAATGGAGAAAGTAGTTAATGTACCCCTCGTCATTAATAACTGTTTGCCTATTTCTACTATTTCAATGAGCTTAGTAGGATCATTATCCAAATCCACCATATTTCCCGCTTCTTTTGCTGCGGCTGTACCACTATTCATCGCAACTCCTACGTCCGCTTGAGCCAAAGCAGGGGCATCGTTTGTACCGTCACCCATCATCGCCACAAGCTTACCACCTTGTTGTTCCAGCTTGATGTAGTTCATTTTATCCTCTGGTTTCGCTTCGGCAATAAAGTCATCCACACCTGCTTTTTCGGCAATGAACTTTGCAGTCAAAGGATTATCACCTGTTACCATTACTGTTTTTACACCCATCTTACGAAGACGTTCAAACCTTTCCTGAATGCCTGGTTTAATAATGTCTTGTAATTCGACGACCCCCAATATCTGTTCATTTTGAGAAACAACTAGCGGCGTTCCACCATTGGAAGAAATCTTTTTTACTTGCTCTGAAGTTTCTTCTGGGAAGGAGTTACCAGCTTTTTCAGCAATCCTACGGATAGAATCAGAAGCCCCTTTTCTAATACGCAGTCCTGTAACTAAATCAATACCGCTACATCTGGTTTCGGCAGTGAACTCAATAAATACCGCCCCATCTATCTTGAAAGAATCCTTGCTAATGTTTGCCAATTCTATGATAGATTTTCCTTCAGGCGTTTCATCGGCCAAAGAAGACAACACACAAGCATCTATAAAAGCCTTGGGATCAACGCCATTTGCTGGCCAGAAGTTAGTCGCTTTTCTATTACCGATAGTGATAGTTCCAGTTTTATCCAATAACAAAGTATCCAAGTCACCAGCAGTTTCTACCGCCTTACCACTTTTGGTAATAACGTTAGCACGTAGCGCCCTGTCCATTCCCGCAATCCCAATGGCACTTAATAGTCCGCCGATAGTTGTAGGAATTAAACAAACATATAAGGATACCAACGCCGATACGGTGATGGGCGTGTTGGCGTAATCTGCAAATGGCTTTAAGGTTACACAAACAATCAAAAAGATTAAAGTGAAGCTTGCTAATAAAATGGTAAGCGCAATTTCATTAGGTGTCTTTTGCCTGGAAGCACCTTCTACCAAAGCAATCATCTTATCCAAGAAGCTTTCACCAGGCTCTGTAGTGACTTTCACTTTAATTCTATCCGATAATACCTTGGTTCCACCAGTCACAGAGCTTTTATCACCGCCCGATTCTCTGATTACAGGAGCAGATTCTCCAGTGATGGCACTTTCGTCAATGGTAGCAATGCCTTCTACTATTTCACCATCCATTGGAATCATATCACCAGATTCACAGATAAATACATCCCCTTTTCTAAGTATGGCACTACTAACCATTTCTATTTTGCCCTCTACCAATTTTTTGGCTGGGGTTTCCTCTCTAGTCTTTCTCAGACTATCAGCTTGTGCCTTTCCTCTTGCTTCGGCAATTGCCTCTGCAAAATTGGCGAACAACACAGTGAGGAATAATACTAGAAATATTGAGAAATTGTAGATAAAACTACCCTGCGCTTTTTCTCCTGTTGCAATCCAAATACACACGCCAAGCATTACAGATGTTCCTACTTCCACTGTAAACATGACAGGGTTGCGGAGCATAATCTTTGGATTCAATTTGATAAACGATTGTTTCAACGCCTCTTTTACAAGGGTAGGCTCGAACAACTTATTTGATTTTTCCGTTGACATAATTTTCTATTTTTAACAATGATTAAATGATTTGAATGAAAAAAATGATTGATTCTCCTAGTTAACAAAAAGTGTCATCCTTTTATATTAACAAATTATAGTTCATGAATCATTCGCTACTCTAAACATCTCTTTAGGGATTTAGGGCTTCATACTTAAATACTCAGCAATAGGTCCCAATACCAAAGGAGGGAAATAGGATAATGCAGTAAGGATAAGGATTACCCCAAACGTCATCGCACCAAATGTGACGGAATCTATTTTTAAAGTACCCGCAGAATCTGGAACATATTTTTTCTTGGCCATTAATCCTATAATTGCTACAGGTCCGATAATAGGCAGGTATCTACCCAGAAGTATGGCAACGCCAAGCAAAACATTCCAGAAAATATTGTTACCCGTCAATCCAGCAAAGGCACTACCATTATTGGCATTGGCGGAAGTAACGGCATACATCATTTCCGAAAAACCATGGAAGCCCGAATTATTCAACCATCCCGAAGGCTTGAAAGCCCAATCAGCATTGGAATAATGTAGCAGTGTATAACAAGCTATTGCCAAACCACCCTTGATAATAAATGCAGATAACAAGGTAACTAATGCTGCAATCTTTACTTCTCTTGCCTCCACTTTATGTCCCATAAATTCTGGCGTTCTTCCTACCATCAATCCAGATATAAAAACGGCTATGATGATGTAGATAAAATAGTTCAGCATCCCAACCCCACAACCTCCATAAAATCCATTCACCAACATTCCTAACAATTGCATAAGCCCAGATAATGCCATAGAACTATCGTGCATTGAGTTCACCGATCCCGTAGAAATAATGGTGGTTACTATACTCCAGTAACCCGAAGCGGCTGGGCCAAACCGTACCTCTTTTCCCTCCATTGCCCCAGTGGCTTGGGATATACCCATTCTTGCTATTTCGGGATTGCCATGGATTTCAGTAACGATAGTGGGAATAACTAAGCAGAGCATCCCAAGAGTCATTATACCAAATATTACAGTAGAAAACTTTCTGCGTTTGATATAAAATCCCATTGCAAAAAGCAAAGACATAGGGATAAGCACCTGCGCAATCACTTCCATCATATTGGTGAAGTAATTTGGATTTTCCAATGGATGGGCAGAATTGGCATTATACCATCCACCACCATTTGTTCCTAGATGTTTGATAGCAACCATTCCGGCAGCAGGACCACGAGAAACCTGTACAGTATCTCCTTGTAAACTTATAAAGGAGTCTTTTGCATCATAGCTTGCGGGAGTTCCATTAAAAGCCAGTAAAACCGCAATTACTATACTAATGGGAAGTAGAATCCTAGTAACTGTAACTATTAATATCTGCCAGAAATTGCCAAGGTTATTGGTGGTCTTTTCTTTAAAACCGTTAAACATGGCCACCAAGCAAGCTATCCCTGTAGCGGCACTTAGAAACTGTAAGAAGGTAATAACAAAAAGCTGGGTTAAATAAGTAACGCCCGTTTCTCCCGAATAATTCTGCCAGTTGGTATTGGTTATGAAACTAATGGCTGAGTTAAAACTTAAGTCTGGTGTCATATCTGGGTTGCCATCCGGATTTAAGGGCAAATGACTCTGGAAGAGAAACATAAAAAAGGCATACACAAACCATAATAAATTGATGGTTAGCATGGCCTTCAAAAATTGTTTCCAGTCCATTCCTTCTGAAGGATTTACGCCAGCGATACGGTAAATTAACCGTTCAACTGGTTTCATAAAATCCAATAGGTTTCTGTCTCCACTGTACACTTTCGCTATGTACCTGCCCAGTGGATAAGCAAGCAACACGGTTAATAAAAACGTAGCGATAACGCCTAATAATTCTGAATTCATATTATTTGTTTTGAGGTTAAAAATTTTCGGGTTTAATTAAAACATACAAGAGGTAGCCGAACGCCACGATAGAAAGAATAAATAGTAATAGAAACATGTCTTTAAATTTTAAGTGGTGATTGTTTTAAATTTTGTCGAAAACATCGATTGTTTTAAAAAAGAGAACAAAGCCTATTAGCCCTGCAATAACCAAAATGAGTGTTAGCATAATTGTTTTTTTATTGTTTGAAAAAATATTTACAGTTAATCATAAAACCTAAAAAAGCCGCCACCATTCGTACCAAGTTGTTTGATGACTACTAGGCAGCGGCTAACCCCTCTAATTACTAGATTTTATCTCCTTGAAATGATGTAAAAACAAAATGATTGTAAGCATCACTGTATATTTTATTTAGTGAGTAAAATTTCGATGCGCATAACCACAAGTGAGAGTGCTGATATAGAAATAGCCCATACAAAAACTATTACAACAAAGTCCATGATGGTTGTTTTATTAAGTTTCATTGTTCGCATATTTATTTCACGAACTATAGCCAAAGGAGGTGCCGCAAGGGTTTTATATATAGAAATAATATTGTATGATTCAACAGGGCATTGTATTTCAGCAGATGAAAGTTTTATTCTGGGTTAGTTTTGGCTTTGCTTTTATCCCTCCATTTTGGTTGAATGGTTTTCATAATGATAGTGAAATTTGAGAATAAGGATTCCTCAAATCAATTTTCGGACTTGCAGTAATTCATTCACTGCATACAGTAAGCTACTCACTGTATGCAGTAATACTTCTACTGCTAACAGTTTTTTTCTTACTGTATGCAGTGAATGATTAACGGTTAACAGTAATTCGTTCACGGTTAACAGTCAAGCATTTACTTCAAACGATTTTTAAAAGAACGCCAGAAGTTTATCCTGTATTAGCCAATTTTATATTCTTCTATCTTTCTGTATAGTGTAGTCAGTCCAATATTCAACAGCTTGGCGGTTTCGGTTTTATTGCCTTTACAATGGTTTAATACTCGTTGAATGTGGAGTTTCTCTACACTTGCCAATTCAAAGGCAGATAGTTGTTTATTGCTGTTTTCATCAGAAGCCAATTGCATATCCAAGGGTAGATTTTGTACGGCAAGTTCTTGTTCATCACATAAGATAACAGCCCTTTCCATCACGTTTTTTAGTTCCCGAATATTTCCTTTCCAATCATGCTTGCTAAGGGTTGCCAAAAAAGCATCGCTCATCTTGGTTACCTTACGATTAATTTTAGTTGAGTAAATAAGCAAAAAATGATTGGCCAATACAGGTATATCCTTTTTTCTATCCTTAAGGCTCGGAAGAAATATAGTGAACACATTTAATCGATAAAACAAATCTTCTCTAAACTTTCCATCCTGCACTTCTTGTTGCAAATCTCGGTTTGTAGCTGCAATAATGCGCACACTTACTTTGGTGGGTTTTGTATCGCCCACTTTTATAAACTCACTCGTTTCTAGCACCCGAAGCAATTTGCTTTGCAATTCGATATGCATTTCGCCAATTTCATCCAAAAAAAGCGTCCCAGTACTCGCTTCTTCAATTAAGCCTTTTTTGTCTTTCAATGCGCCTGTAAATGCACCTGCTTTATGACCAAATATTTCACTTTCCAGCAATTCCTTGCCAAAGGCACTACAGTTTAACGCCATAAAAGGCTTTCCCGCACGGGCACTACTACTATGAATGGCCTGTGCAAAAACTTCTTTTCCTGTTCCTGTATCTCCCAATAACAAAACGGTGGCCTCTGTTGGAGCCACTCTTTTGGCCAAGCTGATAGATTCTTGAATAAGTGTAGAACTACCTAGAATACTATCAAAGTTATATTTCTGTCCTACCTGTTCCTCTAGTTGTTCTATTCTTTTTTGAAGACTTACTTTTTCAAATGCCTTATTTAGCAGTGGAATAATTTTGTCATTATCATCTCCCTTTATGATGTAATCAAAAGCCCCATTTTTCATTGCCTGCACCCCATCAGCTACATTGCCATAAGCCGTTAGCAGTATAATTTCTATAGAAGGATACAACTGTTTTGTATTTATAACGTAGTCTACTCCATTACCATCAGGCAACTTCACGTCGCATAGTAATACGTCAACAGCTTTGGATGCTATTGTTTTTGTACCTTCCTTAAGCGTACCCGCCTCCAACACTTCAAAGCCCTCAGCTCTTATAATACGTGCCAAAAGGTTGCGCAACTTTTCTTCATCATCAATTATTAATATTGTTTTCGACATAATTATTAAATATCAGTAATTAAAATTAAAATTGTTTGAATCTAATCACCCATTTTTATGCCTAAAAAAATTATTCAATTATTTACTAAGTAAAAGATGAGCATTAAAAAAGCCGCATAAAATTCTATGCGGCTTTTTTAATCAAAGTAAAAAAAGGGTAATTATTCAGATGATTCTTCTGTAGACCCTTCCTCTTCTGGTTCATCCTTATACGCTTTTATAGCAATGTCTTTCGCTTTTAGGATAGAGAACCATTTTACCATTTTTTTCATATCACTAGCATAAACCCGATCAAAATCCAAGTCGGGGTAAACTTTTTCGAAATAACTTCTTAGGGCCTTGGGGTCTTTCTCCGAAGGTAATTCCTCTATAGTATCCCTCATTGCTATAAATATTTCGGAAATATTTACATTTTCTCTAATTGTAAATATTTCGATACCTTGTAATTGGGAAAAACCACCTTTTCTCTCTGAAAAAAATTTTATTGTCTCATCATCAAGATTTTTCGCAAGTATACCCCCTCCTTTATTGCCAACCAATTCAAATAAACCAGGAATCCCAGTTATTGTAACTAATTTACTGTAATCCATTAAAATATTTATTGATTAAGCCACAAAATAAAGGTAATTGTATTCAAAATAAATTATTTGAAGCAGAACTCAATCCAATCTATGGTTTTATAGGTAGTATTTTGTAAGGATGCTTCTAATAGAATGGTTTAAATATTTTTTTCCATCTTGATGTGGGGAATGGTTACTTCAATGAATTCCTCTCCTGTTATTGCGTATCCAAGCGTTAGATAGAACCCCGATGCTACTTTTCTTGCATTCATAATAATTTTTTTAAACCCCAATTTTTTTGCAAACGTTTCTGCATACAAAATAAGTGCTTTTCCAACGCCTTGTCCTTGCCATTTTTCTCCAACCGCCATTTGCCGAAGTTTTATTATATCCATATCTATCGTGGTAAGGATGCAGCAAGCGATTAATTCCAAACACGAATCATCAAAATATCCTATCAAGATATCTTTTTTATCCATCTCCAAATCAAATTGAGATAGGGACAATCCAAGCGGAATTCTAAGTATTTGTGTTCTCAATTCAACCATTTTTTTATAATCTAAGGTGTCAATCTTTATAATTTTTAAAACCATTTAAAATATTTTTTAATAAAATATAATTATTTAAGACGCATATTTCAACCTAAAAACGGTTAAATTCAACAAACTTGCTAACATTCTAGCTTTATTCTCAAACAAAATTTATTTAAAACGTTGCAGTTTTACTAAAAAGTATATTTTTGCTGCCGTAACTAAAAAAATTACTACAATGTCAGACATCGCAACTAAAGTAAAGAAAATCATCGTAGACAAATTAGGTGTAGACGAAGCTGAGGTAACAAATGAAGCGTCTTTCACTAATGATCTTGGTGCAGATTCTTTAGATACCGTTGAATTAATCATGGAGTTTGAAAAAGAATTCAACATTTCAATTCCAGATGAACAAGCAGAAACCATCACAACTGTTGGTCAGGCGGTTACTTACTTGGAAGAAAACGCTAAGTAATATACTTTATTACTAAAGCAATATTATAATCCGCCAGTTTTGAGGCTTTAGCCATCATAACGGCGGATTTTCACTTAAAAGGGTTTTAGCCGTATGGATATGAAACGCGTTGTAGTAACGGGAATGGGGGCATTGACTCCATTGGGTAATAATATAGATGAATATTGGAATGGTCTGATTAATGGTGTATCAGGCGCAGAGATGACTACAAACTTTGATGCTTCCAAATTTAAAACACGATTTGCTTGCGAGATAAAGGGTTTTGATCCTACTCAGCACATGAATGTGAAAGAAGCAAGAAAACTAGACCGCTTTGCACAAATTGCGCTTGTGGCTAGTGACATGGCTGTTGCTGACGCTAACATAACCCACGAAAATGTTGATGTTGACCGCGTAGGTGTCATATTCGCTAGTGGTATTGGCGGCTTGATTACTTTTCAAGAAGAAGTAACCAATTTTGCAAAAGGAGATGGAACACCTCGTTTTAATCCTTTCTTCATCCCTAAAATGATATTGGATATTGCTGCAGGGCAGATATCAATGAAACACGGTTTTCGTGGACCTAACTATGCTGTAGTGAGTGCTTGTGCTAGTAGTACAAACGCAATCATCTCTGCATTTGATACCATTCGTTTAGGAAAAGCGGATGTCGTATTAACTGGTGGTTCTGAAGCAGTAATAAGTGAAGCGGGTGTTGGGGGTTTCAATGCGATGAAAGCAATGAGCGAGCGAAATGACGATCCTGCTACCGCTAGCCGTCCTTATGACAAAGACCGTGATGGATTTGTGATGGGTGAAGCTGCTGGTGTTTTAGTTTTAGAAGAATATGAACACGCCATTAAACGTGGTGCTAAAATATATTGCGAAATAGCGGGTGGGGGAGCAACTGCGGATGCCTATCATCTTACGGCTCCTCATCCAGAAGGATTGGGTGCAAAAAATGTAATGTTTGCTGCATTAGCTGATGCAGGTATGAAGCCAGAGGATATTGATTACATCAATACTCACGGAACTTCTACCCCAATTGGTGACGTTGCAGAAGCAAAAGCAATCACACAGGTTTTTGGTGAACATGCTTATAACTTAAACATTAGTAGCACGAAATCAATGACAGGTCACTGCCTAGGTGCAGCGGGAGTGATAGAAGCTATTGCTTGTATTAAAAGTGTAATTCATGATATAGTACCGCCTACCATTAATCACTTTACTGATGATCCAGCATTAGATCCCAAATTGAACTTCACCTTCAACAAGGCACAAACAAGAACCGTAAATGCGGCGCTGAGTAATACGTTTGGTTTTGGTGGCCACAATGCTTGTGTGATTGTGAAAAAATACATACCCTAATTAAATATTGTGCAAGTAATTGATCGCTTCTTTGGAAAAAACAGTGCAGATGCGAAGTCTCTTAAAAAAAGTATAGTAAATATATTGGGCATAAAGCCCGACAATATAGTTATCTACAAGGCAGCACTCAGTCATAGAAGCGTAAAGGAATCTCCTGATGAAAATAATGAAAGGTTGGAATATTTGGGAGATGCTATATTGAGTGCTGTTGTTGCAGATTACCTTTTTAAAAGATACCCATACAAGGGAGAAGGTTTTTTGACAGAGATGCGCAGTAAGATGGTTAACCGTCAGCAGTTGAATGATATTGCTGTGAAGATGGGTATTAAAAAGATTGCACTATTCAATAAGCTAGATAATGCCTTGAAAAACAGTCACATTTTTGGTAATACTCTTGAAGCCATTGTAGGAGCCATTTATCTAGATAAAGGCTATAAGAAAACGCAAACCTGGATATTAAAACAGATCATTATCCCACATATGTTTGTAGACGATCTGGAACTGATAGACATCAATTTAAAAAACAAACTGATTGGATGGGCAAGCAAAAACAATAAGATTCTCACGTTCGATTTACATGAAGAAAGATTGGAGGGAACTCGCAGAATTTTTATTATCTATACCGTTTTGGATGGTGAGATTCTATCCGAAGGAAAAGGTTTTAATAAAAAAGATGCAAGTCAAGCAGCAGCTATTGCAGCTGTTGAAAAATTGGGACTTGTTTGATAAAATCTTTTTCAAAACTGTAACTATGATAGGTGCTTCTTTCTCTCTTAATAAAGCGGGGAGCGGCATAATTTGATAATGTAAAGCAGAAGTAGGATTTTTTAATAAAAAGCCACAATATCTAAGTATCAATTTCTGACTTAGGAAGGTAGGTTTGGAGGAGAAATAAACGTATTCATTTGTTGTTTATTTCCACTTGAAAGTACTAATCATGTGCTTCATATCCTTTAATAAAAATTCATTGACTTCACCTAGAGAATCTTCATTGGGAGTAGCATCAAAATACAAAGCCCCACGGAGAAAATGCTTCACCGAGTCTGTCACGAAAAACTGATTGGCAGTAGCTACATTACCACCCACTTTAAAAAACATACCGTGAATGTGGTTGGGCGTATTGATAAGAGAATCGTCGATGGAACTCGCTTTGCTAGTATGTTTGTTGGTGAGTGCAAATGCATCGTTGAGTAATTTTTCGAATGAATTAACGCCAATTTGCTTGTAGCTAACATAGATGCGACTATTAAACTGAGGAAAGTCTACGTTAATCCACCACGGGTTTTCGGTTGCATCGCCAAAAAATGTAGAATCTTTGACCACTTTTGCATAAAGGGGATATTCGAAAGTATAGGGATAACCAGGTTGATCGAAAACTTGGTATTTTTTCTCTGGAAGTTCTATTTTGAAATAACCCCTTGGCTTAGGAACGAAGTTGCTGTTGCAAGCGATGCAAACAAGTAATATCCCAACAAAAAACCCCATTAAAGCAGGCTTCAACATTTCACCCATTCTTGTACCGAAAGATCTATACTCCATAAATTATTTTTCACCTTTCGGCTTAATTGTAATCTTAACTTTTTGTAAGCGATTCTTCTCTATTTCTAAAACAGTAAAGTTGAAATTGGTACTTTCAATCACATCACCTACTGCTGGAATTTCTCCTGCTAACTCCAAAACCAATCCTGCTAAAGAATCACTATCACCTCTTATCTCATCAAAAATATCAATGTTGAGGTGCATGGTTTTGCAGACATCATTCAACATAATTTTCTCCTCGAAAACGTAGTTGAAGCTGTCTTCTTTGGTATAGTTTATTTCCTCATCATCAAACTCATCCTTTATTTCTCCAATCACTTCTTCCAGAATATCTTCCAAAGTAACAATGCCACTTGTTCCCCCAAATTCATCAACCACCACTGCAAAGTGGATTCTTTTTCCTTGAAATTCTTTCAGCAGGTCTTCAATCAACTTATGTTCATGAACAAAGTAGGGAGGTCGAAGCAGAGAATGCCAATTGAAATCATTCGCATAATTGATATATGGAATTAAATCTTTGGTATGTATCATTCCAATTACCTTGTCTAAATCTTCTTCATAAACGGGTAACCGACTATAATGCCATTCGCCTATCTGGCTGATTAAGGAAGCAAAGGAGGTTTTTTTATCAATACCATGCACATCTACCCTTGTTTTCATTATCTGCTTCACCGTGATGTTGCCAAACTTAACAATGCCCCTCAAGATGTTTTTCTCTTCGATAGATGCACTGGTATCAGTACTTAAATCAATTTCTTGATCTAACTCTTCAAGATTATATGCACTCTTTTTTCTGCTCAGCCTTCTTTCAATAACCTCACTGTAACGAACGAACCAGATGCTGGCACGCTTGAAAACTAAGAAAACAAATTCTACTATCGGACCTAAATCTTTTGCAAAACGAATATTATTTTGTGCAGCCATCACCTTGGGCATTACCTCGCCAAAGAGTAATAATATGGAAGTTGTACTAACTACTTTAATAACCACTTCCAACCAAAAAGCATGTACTCGCTCTAGGTTGAGTAAGTCGCCAAGAAAGATGTTTGAGATGATGATTAAACCGATGTTAATCAGGTATTTGGCAATCAATAAACACCCAAGCAAAACTTTAGGATCTTCTAATAAATTTACGATGCGCCTGTACCCGTTTTGTTGTTTTGTTTTTAATAGATTGATGTCTTTTTGTGTAAGGGAGAAAAAGGCAACCTCCGCGCCACTGATAACATAGGAAAAAAACAACAGACAGAGAAGCGAAAAAACGATGGCGCTAGAACCTTGGGCATTGATAGCGCCCAAATTGTATAGGCTGAAAAGAAGTGTGCTTTTTATGTCCGAGTAATATTCCAATGCCCTGTATTTAAATGAAGAATTGCATTATTTATGCATTGACCCTTACAAAAATATCTGTTTAATCTAATTGCAGACAAATTATATACACTTTACCATTTTATTTTCTACGAAAAAAGGCTATCTCATTTTCGAGATAGCCTTTTTATAAAGATTAATTATTGATTACTCGCCGCTTGGTTTAACCAAACCAAGTTTAGCCTCTAAGCTAAGGGTAGCGTGTGGCACAGCTTTCAGTCTTGCTTTGTCAATCAGTTTACCTGTAACTCTACAAACACCATACGTTTTGTTTTCAATACGCATGATTGCTTTTTCGAGGTGGTCGATATAGCTTATCTGACGGCTAGCCATCTGACTCAATTGCTCGCGCTCCATACTCATACTACCATCTTCCATGGTCATGTAACGGGCGTCGTCATTGTCAGATCCCATACCATCTTTACGGGTAATCAAACCTTGTAAGTATGCCAATTCTTTTTTGGCAGTATCCATCTTCTTATTGATGATTTCACGGAACTCTTTCAAGTCCGAATCGCTGTATTTTACTAGCGGAGAATTTGTTTGGGGTACTTCTACTCTTTTTTCCATGGGTGTATATCCTGGGTTATAAGCAACACTTGATGTTGTTGTAATTTTTGGGAGTTTCACTTCTTTCATCGGTTCGTCTGAACGCCTTTGAACCGGAATAGGTTCACGCTTTTTGATGGGAATGTGAGATTTCTCATTCATGTCAACTTCGGAATAACCAACCGGTTTCCGCGCTACCTGTTTTACTACCTGAGGTTTTTTAGTACCAGTGCCTTTACTTGTTGCCATTCTTTTTGTCGTTTTTAATTATTTCTATTTTGAGCAAAGTATCATTAATATCAATTTCGATGCCTTCGTTTAATTCTGTCACCCAATCGAGACTATCTGCCAAAATTTCCGTGCAAATATATTCTTTAAACGGTTCAATACTATCTTTCAAATTCACATTAGTGCGTAACTTGACAAAAATGCGATCTGTAAGGTCAAAATTGCTCTCTTTTCTGATGTTTTGTATCCTGTTTACCAACTCTCTGGCGTTACCTTCATCTTGTAGTTCCTTTGTAATAGTGATATCCAGTGCCACCGTTACGCTGCCTTTGCTCGCAACACTCCATCCTGGAATGTCTTCTGCAGCAATATCAACTTCATTAATCAGGATGATTACTTCTTCTCCTTCAATGTTCAGTGCAATCTGACCATCCTTTTCAATGGCAGCAATTTCGTGTTGGGTAAAGTTCATGATGGCCGCATTAACTGCCTTCATCTTTGCACCCATTCTTGTACCCAATGCCTTAAAGTTTGCTTTTACTTTCTTCTTGATAACCCCTTCTGTATTGGTTAGGTATTCAAATTCTTTTACGTTTACTTCCGCTTTAATTAGGTCTTCAATTTTTTCAAGTTGTTCTTTCATCTTTGGATTAAGAACAGGTACCATCACCTTTTGCAATGGCTGACGAACCTTGATATTTACTTTCTTTCGGATAGACAGCACCAACGAAGAAGTATCTTGTGCCAACTGCATCCTTTCCTCCAAATCAGTATCTATAGCTGCTTCGTTATGTGTAGGGAATAATGCATGATGCACACTTTCTGCCTCGAAACGATTGGTAATAGCATTCAAATTCTGGAATACCGCATCACTAAAGAATGGAGAAATTGGTGCCATCAATCTTGTCAATGTTTCCAAGCACTCATACAATGTTTGATACGCTGCAATCTTATCTCCCTCGTACTCACCTTTCCAGAACCGACGACGACAAAGACGCACATACCAATTACTTAAATGCTCATCTACAAATTCTTCCATCAAACGACCGGCCTGTGTAGGCTCGTAATCGTCCATTGCCTCGGTAACTTTCTTTATCAACGTATTTAGTGAAGACAATATCCAACGGTCAATCTCTGGTCTTTCAGCCAAAGGAATGTACGCTTCCTTAAATGCAAAGCCATCCACATTGGCATACAAAGCAAAGAATTGATAGGTGTTATATAAAGTTCCAAAAAATTTACGTTGCACTTCCTGGATGCCTGCCAAGTCGAACTTTAAGTTATCCCACGGACTAGCATTGGTTATTAAGTACCAACGGGTGGCATCTGCTCCGTATTTACCAATTGTATCGAATGGATCTACCACATTACCCAAACGCTTACTCATCTTGTTGCCATTCTTATCAAGCACCAAACCATTAGAAACTACGGCTTTATAAGCCCTTCCATCCACTTTATCGGAAGGAATACCAGCTTCTTTCAATACATCAACAACGCTTTCTTTTATCAACGAACCGATGGCATGAAGCGTGTAAAACCAACCACGTGTTTGATCAACTCCTTCGGCAATAAAGTCTGCAGGATAATTATTGGCAAACAATTCTTTATTCTCGAAAGGAAAATGTTGTTGTGCATAAGGCATCGCGCCACTATCAAACCAAACATCTATCAAATCTGGGACACGCTTCATTATTTTCCCGTTAGAGGAGAAAATAAATATCTCATCTACAAAAGGCTTATGTAAATCATCTGTTTTAAATCTGAATATCGGCTGAGTAATAATATAGTCTACATTTGCTTCAGAAACTGCTCCCACATCATCACGGTTAAGCGTAGGGATAATGTGCGTAGGGTTGGAGAGTGCGGAATCGCTACCAACATCTTCAGTTTCCTTTTTCTTTTTAAAGCCCGTCACCAACCAATTATAATCCTCATCATGCAAAAATTCAGATATAATAACAATATAATGTTCGGACTGTAATTCTACTCGCTTAGCTTTTTCTGGACCATACTCCCTAACTATTTCTCCCTTCGCAATCGTATAAGTGATGCCATCAAAAACTTCGTCAATCGTTAAGCCTGCAAATTCTGGCAGGTTTGCAATCTCCCATTTTCTTTTTGCAATTATTTTACTCGTACCATATCCTCCTTCAAAATCTTTATGTTCGTTGTCTTCCTTACCCCAAAGAAAATGGATAAACCCATTATGAATATCTGGTCTACACATGGCAAACTCTACATCCTTATGATTCTTTTGCTGACACTCAAATGCCTTCTTTCCCAAGAAAATCTCTCTATCTGCATCATATAGTTTTATCCTTTCTTCCGATAGATAAAATTCATTTGCAGACTTAATCACCTCTTTTAGTTCAGCCACGCTGCCTATTATCTTCTGTTCGCTGCCATCCTCTGTTTTCCAGATAGGCAATGGCGTTCCCCAAAAGCGGCTACGGCTCAGGTTCCAATCCACCATATTCTCTAGCCAGTTACCAAACCGTCCTTCGCCCGTGCTCTTCGGTTTCCAGTTGATTGTCTTATTCAAGTCTATCATCCGTTGCTTGATAACCGGATCTGTCGTTTTGATAAACCAAGCATCCAATGGATAATACAATATTGGCTTATCGGTACGCCAGCAATGCGGATAGCTGTGTTCATATTTCTCTACCTTAAAGGCACGGTTCTCTTTTTTCAGCATCACACAGATGTCCACATTTACGTCTGCATAGTTAGGGTCGTCCTTATAATTCTTTACATATCGGCCACTAAACTCTCCCAATCCCTCTACAAACTTACCTTGCCTATCCACCATGGTCAGGATGCCGATGCCATATTTCTTACCAACCTTATAGTCATCCGCACCAAAAGCAGGAGCCGTATGAACGATACCCGTACCATCTTCGGTAGTAACAAATGAGTCGCACAATACACGGAAAGAATCTCCACCAGTTTCCTGATTGGCTTCGTAAGGCATCAATTGTTCGTAGCGACATTCCTCAAGGTCTTTACCTTTAAACTCCGCTAATATCTTCCAAGGAATAATCTTTTCCCCTTCCTTATAAGCATCAAAATCTCCATTATCACCTTCTGCCTTTACATATTTAGCCAAAAGATTCTTTGCCAAAATAATGTTCACAGGAAGGTATGTATAAGGATTAAAAGTCTTTACCAACACATAATCAATCGTTGGACCAACTGTCAATCCTAAATTGGAAGGAAGCGTCCAAGGAGTTGTTGTCCATGCAGTGAAAAACACTTCTTCTCCATTGGTAGCATCAAACAAAAACTGACTCTTTTCATTCTTGATTGCTTTGAACATAGCAATTGCCGAAGTGTCCTTCACATCTTTATAAGTACCCGGCTGGTTCAACTCGTGGCTACTTAAGCCCGTTCCTGCCGCAGGACTATAAGGCTGGATGCTTACACTTTCGTACAACAATCCTTTCTTATACAGCTCGCTCAATATCCACCAAAGACTTTCAATATAGTTATTCTCGAAGGTGATATAAGGGTTATTCAAATCGACCCAATACCCCATTTTACGGGTTATATCATCCCATTTATCCTTGTAGCGCAATACGGCTTCACGGCATTTTTGGTTATATTCCTCCACGCTAATCTTCTTGCCAATATCTTCTTTGGTAATGCCTAATTCCTTTTCCACACCCAATTCCACAGGCAATCCATGCGTATCCCAACCGCCTTTACGCTTTACCTGAAACCCTTGCATAGTCTTATATCGGCACACCAAATCCTTCAAAGTCCTGGAAATCACATGATGAATGCCCGGCATACCGTTGGCACTTGGAGGCCCCTCGTAAAACACAAAAGGCACAGCACCCTCCCTTATAGAAACACTTTTCTCGAACGCTCCTGTTTCATCCCACGATGCCAATACTTCCTTTTCTATATTGGGTAGATTAAGCCCACCAAAATCTTTGTATTTATCGCTCATAAATCCTTTATAAAATTAGCTGTAGGCAAGTGCCTCCTACTTTTTTAATGGCTGCGAAGGTATTAATAATTAATAATTGATAGGCTATAATTGATTGGGGGTGTATGTTCCTTAATTCTTAATGCAGTTAGGCTTTCGTCTTAGTTGCGAGAGCGCATTAATAGACACAAATAGTATTAATGTAAAAATGAAATTAATTCACATTGTAGATGCTACTGTCGTTATTAAACAATACATGACTGCTCCTAAAATTTTTGTACTATCCCTTGCTTTACAGTTTCAATGGATTGCTTTCTAGTATCAGCCAATAAATTAATAAATCCGTATTCGTGATTGTATTGCTGTCCGTTTATCAAAATCCATTTCAAGAAATTAGCCACTTCTTTGTTGGGATTGTTCTTATTGTAAAGCACATGTACCTCTTCTATCAACAACTTCGGATTGTTCGTTTTCTCAGCATAAGTCAATACATCATCTAGTGTGGCATATATCCTTTCGTTGGCATCAATCTTTCCATTCTCATTAAAATCTATCGGCACAATGGCAATGCTGTCTATTAATTTACGAGTCTTTAGGTCATAAATAAAGCCGAGGTTATTATATGATATACCGTTTACATCTTGCTTCACAGCATTTAATAAGTCTTTGTCATCACCCACAATAGGAACGCCTTTAATGTCCTTCTGTTCGCTACCAAAATGGTTGGCAAACGATTGAGAGGCACAAGCATTCTGTTTGCGTTTATAAACAGTAAACACGGCATCGGAAGCAATATTACTAGTACTGGTTTCCCCAAAATAGACCTGCTTAAACGTGGCATCATTAAAGCCTTTTTCTTGTAATGTAACCACATCTGATCGATTACTATTCACCACTGGAAGCTGTACATACCGACTAATGGTAATAGCAGTCTTGCCTGCTTTTATATCTGTAGTTGCTAATCTGTGCGACACAATAGATATATCTACACTGTCAGCTGTTTGTTTACTATTTAATATAAAATGAAGGTTAGGATGTTGCATGCTATATTCATCTATCCACTTTTGAAATAGCGGATAGGTTAGTCTTGTTCCAGCAATGTGGATAGTACTTTGTTGTGCAAATACACCAATGCTAGCAAGCATTGATAAGGTGACTAATATCTTCTTCATACTAATTATTCTATGTTTAATTAAAAAAGTTGTAGGTGATAATGAAAGCTTTTTATCTATTAAAACGCTTTTCACTTAAACCCTACAACTTATAACTTAAAACCTATTCTACTATTTCTTCCTCGCCGCATCCTCGGCCGACTTCTTTGCTAAAGCCTTGCGTTTTTCCGCTACATCAACCCAATCAATAAATGGATATAAGTCGTATTTCTTAGCCTGTACTTCAAATAATGCCTTTAATTCTGCCAACTTCTTAGGATACTTAGCCGCCAAGTCTGTATTTTCGGTAAAGTCTTCCTTAAGGTTGTATAATTCCCAGGTGTCTTTACTAAAATCACCATGTGGCTGCGTTTTTCCTACAGTGAAGTTTCCTAATTCTACGTTATCAGGGTAGTGTGCTGCACCAGCTTTCCAACCATCCGCATAGATTGCCCTTGCACCAAAGATATAATAGTGCTGTATCTTGTGGGTTGCAGGCGCTTTTGCATCATGAACAGAATAAAACAAAGACTTCCCTTGTAAAGTATCTTGTTTGATGCCACGTATTTGTGCAGGTGCTTTCACGCCTACAAAATCAAGCGTTGTTGGAAGGATATCTATTACGTGGCCATATTGTGTACGTATTTCTCCCTTTTCTTTTACTCCATTTGGATAAAAAACAATTAATGGGTTGTGTGTGCCACCTTCTGCATTGGCATCTTGTTTCCAGAATTTGAAAGGTGTGTTACAAGCCTGTGCCCAGCCCAATGGATAGTTGGCAGAACCTTCTGGCGTGCCTATCTCACCAATTTCTTCTATGTTCCTTTTAATGTAATCTTCTTCGATTGAGGTGGCAGGTGGGTTCTTTTTACCATCAATAAAACCATGTACTGTACCTTCTTTACTTGCACCATTATCGCCAATCATCACAAATACTACTGTATTTTCCAACTGGTTAATCTCTTTTAAGTAATTAATTACACGGCTTACCTGATAGTCAGTATAGGTGAGGTAACCCGCATAAACTTCCATAAAACGAGCATACAATTTCTTCTCCTCATCTGGTAAGTTATTCCATTCTTTAATGCGTGGGTTACGTGCAGGCAACACAGCATCGGCAGGTATCACACCCAAACGCTTTTGGTTTTCAAAAACCTTAGTACGATATACATCCCATCCCTCATCAAACTTTCCTTTGTATTTGTCGCTCCATTCTGTAGCCACTTGGTGCGGTGCATGAACCGCCGCAGGGGCATAGTACAAAAAGAACGGCTTGTCTGGTGCAGCTGCCTTCTGTTTTGCGATATAGCTGATGGCTTTATCGGTCAGTTGCTCACTAAAGTGTCTGCCATCGGGTTTTATGTGGGTGTTATCTTCCACTAAATCAGGCTTATACTGATCGGTTTGAGAACCTAAGAACCCAAAGAAGTGCTCGAAGCCTTTACCGCTTGGCCATCTATCGAAAGGACCTGCATCAGTAGCGTCTTCATCGGGTGTTAACCCAAACTTGCCTACTTCGAAAGTGTTGTAACCATTGTCTCTTAGTATTTCTGCAATGGTTCCTTTAGTTGGTGGAATACGACCATCATATCCTGGGTAACCAGCAGACATAACGGTATGTGCAAATCCGCCCATGTGTACTGAATGACTGTTTCTTCCGGTTAATAAGGCAGAACGGGTAGGCGCACAGATAGCACAGGTATGGAAGTTGGTATACTTCAAACCGTTGTTGGCAAGACTATCAAAAGTAGGCGTGTTGATAAGCCCGCCAAAGCCACTGATAGCTCCATAGCCCACATCATCCAGCAATATCCAAACAACATTAGGCGCACCCTTTGGTGCTTTTGGTACAGATGGATACCACTCTTTCGAGTCGGCTGAGGTTTTACCAACCACACCGTGAAACGGTTCTTTTGATTGCGCATTAACAGCGGCTACACCAGCCAATAAGAAGACAGACGCAGCGATTAATTGTTTGTACATATTTATTGTTTTGCTCCCAATATCTTAATTTAATTGGGAAATGATAAAACTGTTTGTTTGAATAACCGTGAAATTTATAATTGTTATATCTCTTAACTATTCTCTATATATTTACAAAAAACAATAAGATGGTCATCGAGATAAAAAAAGATACGCCGCCGGAAGAGGTAAAAAGGATACTTGAGCAGATTAAGTCTGAATGCAAAAAGAAAGTTGCCTTATCTGATTTCTTTGGTAAGCTACCCAATATTGGGGATGGATTAGCCTACCAAAAGAAAGTAAGAAATGAGCGATAACTCCTATTTAATTGACACCAACATTTTAATATATGCCTTATACGGTAGTGAGTTTATAAATCAGTATGTTCAATCAAGCCCTTTTATTTCTTTCATAACTGAAATTGAAATTCTTGGACAAATAAATATTGAACAAACAGAGTTAGAAACCAGACAAAAAGCACTCGATTTCTGCACAATCATACCCTTCTCAAATATCATTAAGAAAAGAACTATTTTGCTAAAACAAATGTATCGGCTGAAACTACCCGATGCCATCATTGCAGCCACTGCAATAATTGAAGGTTATTCACTCGTTTCGGCAGATAGGGGACTAAAGAAAATTAGTGAATTGTCTTTAATACTGCTAGAAGTTTCTTGAAAATTCCATTTGGTTTAACCCCCAAGTCCACTAAGGTTAAAACCACAAGCATCATAAGGAAAATAAACAACCAAACTATCCTCGTGTTCCTTGTGAAAAACCTTAGTTTCCTTTGTGGTTAAACCCTACGCAACCGTCAATTTTCCATCATATCCTGGCACTTCATCTCCTACCTCAGGACCATTCTTTGCCAACTCACTACCTTCCTTTTTCGACTTGAATAATGGCCACAGAAACTGTGCATACCACTCTTCTGCCTTGTAATGTTTTAAGCCATAAGACACTGGGAACTTACGTGTGATGATACCTGTTTTAAATATTACATCCCATATGAAAAACATATTACCAAAATTGCCTTTGTAGTATCCCACACCATCGTCTGAGGTATCTGCGTGGTGTGCATGATGGGTAGCAGGGGTAGAGATTAGGCGCTCTAGCACCCAGGCAAACGGGTGCAATACTTTGTATTTATAAAATGGTTTATCCCACGCTATGCTTGAATGTGCCGATAAGGTAATGATAGACTTTATTACTAACGCAAATAATGCCGAGTAGCCCAGACCCAGATAAACAAGCGTTGCAGTGAGATATATCTGTGAGAAGAATACGGTGTAAATAAAGTTTTGTCTGCCCGCCATTGCCATACCCATATAAGGGGCTGAGTGGTGTGTGCGGTGGAAACGCCACAACAAAGGCAATTGATGGTGCAGGCGATGATACCAGTATTGGGTTAAGTCGTCGGCAACGGCAATCAAAAAGAAGCCGCCCCAAAACGGTACCCATGTAAAGATATTGGCCGAATGTGGTAATAAATAAGGTAACACCGTAAGGGTAAACCAACCCGTTACAGGCGGTAATAATAGCTTGGGTGCCACAAAGCATACAATATCAATCTTGCGCTCACTACTCTTCCATTTGTTTTCGTACAATCCAAAAGCAAACTCTACGATGCCTAATACTAAAGTAAAGGCTATAAAACCCCATGCATTCAATCCCTTTATGCCAGGTTCTATCACCTTAAGAAACTGAGGTGCTTTATCAGCTTGTGATTTGGGCGGGTTGAGCCAGGGCGTTGCTCCAGTAAAATGAAAATACGCTATTAAAACCAATACAGGTAGTGCATATAGAAAAAGACTTAGTCCGATATCCTTCGTAATTTTCTTTGCTAAAGTGTTGTTTAGTGCCATGTTTATTTTGTTTTATTAATGAAGAAATTGTTTTATTAAATACAAACCGCCTCCAAGTAAAACCAATGGAAGGATGATAGCTGCAATACTGATAGCTATCTTTTTGGTGAGGATGATGATGTCTTGTAGTGTTATCATATTTATTTGTTTTATACCTGTTTAATCTATTTTACGCTTACCTTTTATTACGCGTATTCTTATTTATCTTAAGATGAATACCTCTTTTTGTATCTAAAAAATAATTTGATGTCACATGATTACGACCGTTTCTTCAAAAAACACTATTTGCTGTCACACCATCAAGTCCGTGACAGCAAACAAGACTATTTGCTTCAACATCAATACGTCCGTGACAGCGAACAAGACTATTTGCTCAAACATCAATACTACTGTGTCAGCAAACAAGACTATTGGCTCAAACACCAATACTACTGTGTCAACAAATTAGATTATTTGCCCAAACTTAATTACTACCGTGGCAGCAAACAGTTTATTTTGCCATTACAGCTTTGTATTAACTGATGCAAAAAGCTTATTTATACAAAGAACTAGTAAGGGGGTAACTGCCAACTTTGTCATTTGGACGCAATTGGCAGTCGTTTGTCTATATAAAAACCAAATCTTATAAAATAATGATTCTATTGTTTCTTGTCTGCTGGTGATGGTAAAAAGGGCGACTTTATACCTGGTCTAAGGGTACGTCCTTTCAGCACATCTGCCCAATCTACAAAAGGATAAATATTGTTCTTCTTTGCTTGTTCTTCGAACACTTTCTTCAACTCAGCTAACTTTTTTGGATACTTAGCAGCAAGGTCATTAATCTCATTAAAGTCCTCATTCAGGTTGTATAATTCCCAAGTATCCTTTTCAAAATCTCCATCAGGTATTGGTTTCCCAGCAAGCTGGTACTTAGCAAAGTCTATAAAATCTGGATGATGCGCTGCCTCTGCTTTCCATCCATCCTTGTAAATTGAACGGTTGCCAAAGATGTAGTAGTGTTGAAGCGTATGTTTTGATGGCTCAGTAGCATTTTCGAAGGAATAGGCCAAGGATGTTCCCTGTACTTCCTGTTGTTTTACTCCACGTATTTCGTTTGGTATTGCTCCCTTAATGTAATCTAATGTAGTAGGCAATATGTCTATCACATGTCCATATTGGTTGCGTATGCCGCCCTTTTCAGTAATGCCTTTCGGATAGAAAACAATCAAAGGATTGTGTGTGCCACCCTCTGCGTTGGCATCTTGTTTCCAAAGTTTGAACGGTGTATTTGCAGCCTGTGCCCAACCCAATGGATAGTTTGTTTCATTGCCCAAAGCAGTACCAATTTCACCAATCCTGTCAAGATTCTCTTGAATATGTTGTTGCTCAGATACTTGTTTGCCAAAAGCAGAACGCTCAATTACCCCATTATAGGTGCCTTCCTTACTAGCCCCATTATCACCGATAATGACGAATATTAAAGTATTATCCAGTTGTTTTATTTCTTTCAGGTGATTAATCAAAACGCCTACCTCATGATCGGTATAGGTTAGGTAACCTGCATATACCTCCATAAAACGAGCATAAAGCTTCTTCTCTTCTGGCGAAAGGTTCTCCCATGCTTTAATGTCTGGATTGCGCGGAGGTAATAAACCGTTGGCAGGTACTACGCCCAGCTTCTTTTGGTTAGCAAAGGTTGCTTCGCGATAAGCATCCCAACCAGCATCAAACTTTCCTTTGTACAAATCGCTCCATTCTGCCGTAACCTGATGTGGCGCATGAACAGCCCCAGGAGAATAGTACAAGAAGAACGGTTTATCTGGCGCAGCCTTCTTTTGGCGGTCAATGAAGCTTATTGCTTTATCAGTAATCTGTTCGTTTAAGTGACGTCCATCAGGCTTTACGTGGGCTTGATCTTCCACCAGGTCAGGCTTATACTGATCGGTTTGCGAACCTAAGAACCCAAAGAAATGGTCGAAACCCTTTCCAGTAGGCCAATGATCGAATGGACCAGCATCGGTAGCTTCCTCATCAGGTGTGATACCATATTTACCTACTGCAAAGGTGTTATAACCATTCTCACGCAATACTTCGGCAATTGTTCCTGCTGTATTTGGAACACGACCATCCCAACCCGGAAAGCCAGCCGATGCACCAATATGAGAGAAGCCACTCTCATGAACAGAACCACTGTTACGACCAGTTAACAACGCCGAACGGGTAGGGGCACAGATAGCGCAAGTATGGAAGTTGGTATAGCGCAATCCATTGTTGGCTAGGCTATCAAAAGTAGGCGTTTGAATGAGCCCACCAAACGTACTGGAAGCCCCAAAACCTACATCGTCTAATAAAACCCATATCACATTGGGCGCACCCTTTGGTGCTTTAACAGGCTCAGGCCAATACTCTTTTGAATCTTTTAAGGTATTACCGATAACACCTTTAAATTCAGTTGTCTGTGCATTAATAGCAGCAACACTTGCTAGTGCGAAGGCTGAAGCTGTGATTACTTTTTTTATCATTTTAAAAGTTTTTTTGTCTGATTTGAAAACTGTGAGAAGGTAGGTGCCAACTTCGTTTGATCGTAACATGGCTGACACCACCTAATACCCTCACTTTGTTTGTTTACTTGGTTGCGGCCCTTATGGAATTGATAAATGATAATTGACAATTGATATAAAACTATCCGATATCAATTGTCATTTATCAATTATCAATTAATCCGCCTTCTTTTCTCCAATACCGGGCATGGTTAATATCCCATGCGTATTGTGAACACGTCCTTTAAAGATGTCTTCCCAATCTATCAATGGGTAGATGTTGTTTTTCTTAGCTTGCTCATCAAAAACCTTCTTCAATTCAGCCAATTTTTCTGGGTACTTAGCCGCGAGATTATTGTTTTCAGTAAAGTCTTCGTTTAGGTTGTACAATTCCCAAACATCCTTATTAAAATCACCCGAAACAACAGGTTTACGCTCCTGTTGAGCCCTTGCAAAGTCAATAAAGTCGGGATGGTGGGCAGCCTCTGCCTTCCATCCGTCTTTGTAAATAGAACGATTTCCGAAGATGTAGTAATGTTGAAGGGTATGTTTTGATGGCTCAGTAGCATTTTCGAATGAGTAGGCCAATGATGTTCCTTGCACTTCTTGTTGTTTTACCCCATGAATTTCTTCGGGAAGTTTACCCCCAATAAACTCAACGGTAGTAGGCAATAAGTCAATTACATGACCATATTGGTTACGGAGACCTCCTTTTTCTTTTATTCCTTTTGGATAGAAAACAATCAAAGGATTGTGTGTGCCCCCTTCTGAATTAGCATCTTGCTTCCAAAACTTGAAGGGCGTATTTGCTGCTTGAGCCCATCCTAAAGGATAGTTTGTTTCAGTACCATAAGGGGTACCTATTTCGCCAATCTTGCTTAGGTTATATTTAAGAGACTCTTCCTCACTCAATGGTTTACCAAAGATAGAACGGTCTATATCACCCTGAAAAGTACCTTCTTTACTAGCACCATTATCACCAATAACCACCAATACAAGTGTGTTATCTAGCTGATTGATTTCTTTAAGGTGATTAATTAAAAGTCCTATTTCATGATCTGTATAGGTTAGGTAACCAGCATATACCTCCATAAAACGAGCATAAAGCTTCTTCTGAGCAATAGATAGGCTTTCCCAAGCAGCAATATTTGGATTACGATCAGGCAAAATACTATTAGCCGGAATAATACCTTGTTTCTTTTGTTGTTCAAATACTTGCTGACGGTAAGCGTCCCAACCTGCATCGAACTTTCCTTTATACAAGTCGCTCCATTCTGTCGTTACTTGGTGAGGCGCGTGAACAGCCCCAGGGGAATAATACAAGAAGAATGGTTTATCAGGTGCAGCCTTCTTCTGACGGTCAATGTAAGCTATCGCTTTATCAGTAATCTGTTCGTTTAAGTGACGACCATCTGGCTTAACATGCGCTTGGTCTTCTACTAAATCAGGTTTATACTGATCGGTTTGCGAACCTAAGAAACCAAAGAAGTGATCGAAGCCTTTTCCTGTAGGCCAATGGTCGAAAGGACCTGCATCAGTAGCTTCTTCATCGGGCGTAACACCATATTTACCAACAGCAAAAGTGTTGTAACCATTCTCACGTAAAACTTCGGCAATAGTTCCGGCAGTTGAAGGCACACGACCATCCCAACCCGGGAAACCAGCAGACATAATGGTATGAGAGAACCCACTTTCATGAACTGCACCACTATTACGACCTGTCAACAAAGCAGCACGGGTAGGGGCACAGATAGCGCAAGTGTGAAAGTTGGTGTAGCGCAATCCATTGTTGGCTAGGCTATCAAAAGTAGGCGTTTGAATGAGCCCACCAAAAGAGCTAGAGGCACCAAAGCCCACATCATCCAATAGAATCCAGACTACATTGGGTGCACCCTTTGGTGCTTTTGGAAGTTCGGGCCAATCTGCTTTCGAGTCCTTTAAAGTTTTACCAATAACACCTTTAAAGGGTTGTGTTTGCGCATGTAATGCCAACACACCAACAGCTAAGAAAGCTGCCACTGAAATTACCTTTTTGTACATATTTCTTGTTTTATTTGTTAGTTAAACTGATTGCCTTAACTTATAACTCATCATTCATAACTCATAACTTGCCTTACTGCCATCCTGCATTCTGTTTGAAGTTTGGATTGGTACCACCGTACACATCAATTTCTGCTTGTGGAATAGGAAACAAAGTATCCTTTAATGTGGCCGCAGCCTTAGGATTTCCTGGCATTGCCTTAACAGATTGTAAGTAATACTGCCCCGGACCTTTATCAGTTCTACGTACCAAGTCGAACCAGCGTTGAGATTCTTGAATAAACTCTCTTCTACGCTCAGTAAATACTGAGTCACGGAAGTCTCCTTGATTTAACCCAGATAAATCATAGGAATGATTTGAGTAGTTACCACCTGATGTGTAGGAGTTGAAGGCACGACCCCTTACAATATTGATGGCATTGTAAGCATCAGCAGTAGGACCTCCATTTAATTCATTTAAAACCTCTGCATACAAAAGCAACACTTCTACATAACGGATTACCGGGAAATTAATCTTGCTATTTGCGGCTTGGTTACTAGCCAATGCAGTGGTAAAGCCTGTGCTTTGGTCAACAAACTTTAGGAAATTATATTGAGGCCATTTAACCCATTTCTTAGTTGACTGATTAAATAAAGAATCGTAGAAAGTAGCAGACCGTCGTTGGTCATTTATATTATATAATTTCTCAACAACACTTGCATCCGCAGGGATATCAGCAGTGTAAGCTGAAGTAGCCCAAGTGAAAGAGCTAATTGTGTTACTACTGGTAAAACCACCAACAGTACCGTTAAACTGGGCTGAGAATACGTGTTCCTTTCCGTTTTTAGTAGCTGCCTGAAATGCATCGGAGAAGTTACTAAACAAATCGTAACCATACTTACCTGTAAAGGTTGCTCCAGTGAAACCAACAGTACCGGATGATATAACTTTTTCTAATTCGGTTTTAGCATTTGCCCAATCCTGACGAGTAACATATACTTTAGCCAATAAAGCATGTGCAGCACCACTAGTTGCTCTTCCAAGATCTGCACTACCATAAGTTGCAGGTAGGGCAGTAGCATCAGTTAAGTCAGCAATAATTTGCTTGTAAACAGAATCCTTTGGCGCTCTATCCACTTTAAGGGTTGATAAATCCAATGAAGTAATGTCATGCAAAACCAATGGTACGGGACCATATAAGCGCACTAGGTTAAAATAGTCTATTGCACGGATAAACTTAGCTTCATTAATAAGGTTTGCCTTAGAATGAGTAGGGTCATCAAACACATTGTTAGGAATAGTGGCAATATTATCTATAGCAATGTTTGCCTTGTTTATTCCCCAATACAACTGTGTATATATCTTTTGTATCCTACTGTTCTGTGTGGCATACGTTGCAGTACCGAGTGCACGAACATCTGGATTTGTGTTAGAAGGACTATATACCTGGTTATCACTTGGGTTGTCAACCAGAAGATTTAACTGACGACCATAAAGCGGAAAGTCATTTACCTGATCGGTTGTGAGCGTACTATATACTGCCGTTACTGCTGCTATAGCCTCCCCTTGTGTTTTATAAAAGTTATTGGATGTAAGCAATCCTGCTGGCTTCTCATCCAGTTTATTGCATGATGAAAACAAGCTCAATGCTGATAAACCAATTGCAGATACTATTATTCTTTTATTCATTATTATGTATAATTAAGTTATTAAAATGATTTGTTTGTTTTTAACCCCTCATAGGGCTTTAAGCCCTATGAGAGTTGTATGTACTCTAGAAGGTTACATTGATTCCTGCCAGGAAAGTTTTATAACGTGGATACACGCCTAAGTCTACACCAGGAGTAAGGTTGTTTTGATCGTAGAAGTTAGCTTCAGGATCCTGACCTCTGTAATTGGTAATTGTCAAAAGGTTCTGTGCAGATACATAGAAGCGTATTTGCTTTGCGAAAACCTTACCTGCAATAGCTGTTGGGAAATTATATCCAAGCGTTAGAGACTTTAGACGGATGTAAGAACCATCTTCTACATAAGTATCTTCTACTTGCATTACAGGAGAGTTTGTAACTTTCTGGAACTTCCCTTTAGGATTAGCTAAAGAATCCCATCTGTCTAATGCGAAGGCAGAAACATTTGTACTTGGCGTTGTTTTTTCCAGTTGTTGCTCTAGCAAGTTGAATATTTTGTTGCCAAATGAGCCCTGAAAAGAAAAAGACAGGTCGAAATGTTTATAGGTAAGGGTGTTATTGAAGCTTGCAGTAAATTTAGGTTGTGCACTTCCAAGGCTATGCTTGTCAGAAGCATTGATGGTTGCACCTGTAAGTCCGTTTCCATGTAAATATTTCCTATCCCCTGTTACTTGCGAAACGCCTGCGAGCTTAGGTGCAGGGGTAGCACCATAAACATCAGCAGTAGTTAACAATCCGGCAGTACTATAACCCCAGAATGTACCAACAGGCAAGCCAACTTTAACTATTACAGGAGATACCTGACCCGTAGGAGCAGTTGGTTGGAATGACTGAGTAGGTCCTAAGCTAAGTATGGTACTTTTGTTTGTAGCATAAATAATAGTTGATTTCCAAGAGAAGTCTTTGTTCTTGATATTTTCGGTTGTTAAGGTCAATTCTATTCCTTTATTCTCTAAACTACCAATGTTTTTAGCAACAGTAGAATATCCTGTAGATAGAGGAATCAACCCTCCACCACTTACATATAAGTCAGTGGTCTTCTTCAAGTAAATATCAGCAGTAAGTTGAATACGGTTCTTCAAGAAACTTGCGTCTATACCTGCATTGTATTGTGTTGTTGTTTCCCATGAAAGATCAGGGTTGGCGGGTGCGTTTGGTGCCAGACCAATATTTCCTGTAGAGTTGGCACCTATATAATAACCATAACTAGCCAGTGTTTGTAAAGAGCCATAAGCAGGGAAATTTGAGTTACCTACACTACCTGCACTTAATCTAACTTTCAGGTTACTTAATGTGTTGTCATACTTCTTTAAGAAAGCTTCATCAGATGCATTCCATGAAAAACCAACTGCAGGGAAGAAGCCCCACTTTTTATTGGTTCCTAATGGAGACGCTCCATCATATCTACCTGAAAGAGAGAAGTTATATTTATGATCAAATGAATAGTTTGCACGACCTAACCAAGAGTTACGTGTTTGCAATGATTCTCCTGTTCCGGTTGCTGGTCTAGCAGCACCATAGGAAAGGTTATTATATCCAGTACCATCAGAAATAAATGTTTGTGCTGCCGCAATAAGGTTTTCAACCTTTTGGTATTGAGTAGTGTATCCTGCTAGTAAAGTGAAATAATTTTTATCTGCCTTAAAATCATACGTTAATGTGTTTTCATTCAACCAGCTCCAATAGCTGATACTTGCTACTGAACCATAACCAGGTGTTTTACCATTACCATTACCCGCATTGGTATAGGAAGGGGCATAGTAATTGAGTTTGGTGTTAAGGATGTCTGCCCCAGCGGTAGTTTTAAATTCAAGCCCTTCAATAATTTTGTACACTGCGGAGAAATTTCCCAATACCCTGTTTATTTTAGTTTGGTTAGTGGTTGACGCAATATCTTGCAATGGATTATCGGTTTTAGATACCGTATTGATAATATTCGTTGTTGAATTTAAAATTGGTTGGAAGGTTGTATTATAGCTACCGTCCTTATTAAAAGCTGTTTGTAAAGGATTAGCTTGATATAAAGAAGAGAATGCATTTGCATAGGTAGTAGGATCATTATACGAGCTACCTGTTACTTTATTTTCAACTGTACTGCTACCAAAAATGCTTGAGTTGAATTTTAAACGAGAGGATATGTTCTTTTCGTAGTTAAATCTTCCTGAATACCTTTTAAAATCTGTACCAAGTACAATGCCATCCTGACTAAAGTAATTACCAGAAAGTGAGTACCTCGATTTCTCATCACCACCATAAATACTTAACTGGTGGTTTTGAGTAGAGTTGGATTTGATTGCAGCACTTGCCCAATCTTGTGAAACACCTGCTGCTGCCAAAGAATCTATATAAGCTTTGTTAGGTGCAAGGGCAGCTTGAATCGTTGGTGTTGCTTTATATAAGTCATCAAATAGGCTAGCCCATTGTTTACCATTCAAAACATCAACTTTTTTATCTACTTGTTGCGTTCCATAAGATGCAGTATAGTTAACATTATTAGAACCCTTAGTTCCTTTTTTAGTAGTGATGATAACCACCCCATTAGCTCCACGGCTACCGTAAATAGCAGTTGCCGCGGCATCTTTCAAGATGTCAATTGTTTCAATATCACTAGGATTAATTGTTGCAAGGCCATTTGATGAAACACCAGATACTGTAGTTCCTGATGTAGCAGGCAGATTTACAAGATTATTGTCATTGTAATAAATAAATCCATCTATAACATATAAAGGATCATTTCCAAAGCTTAAAGAGTTACCACCCCGAATTCTGATACTTGCTGTAGCACCAGGCTGACCCGAACTAGAAGATACTGCTACACCTGCAACTGCACCTTGTAATAGGTTATCGAATGAAGGCGTAGTACGATTAAAGTTCTCTTTTGGTACTGTAGCAACAGAACCAGTAATATCTTTTCTTTTTTGTGTACCATACCCCACTACTACAACATCATTTAGTTGCGATGAGGATTCTTTTAGTGTAATGGTAATTGGTTTTGCTTCGGTTACTAATACTTCTTCTGTTTCGTAACCTATATAACTTACAATGTAAGTAACTGGTACTTTTTGTCCTGTTACAAATTGGAAGTTACCTTTTAAATCTGTACTTACTTCGTGTGTTGTACCCTTAATATGTACTGTTGCTCCTGCCAAAGGAGTTTTGTACTTTGCATCTATCACCTTACCATTTAGTGATAGATTGTTGTTTTGTGCATAGATTCCTGTTGTTGCAAGGACTACAAGTAAACCTAAGAATAACTGCTTGTAAATTTGTGTTCGATTCATGTTCTTTTTTATTTATGTCTATTTAATAAGTGGACTATTTATTGATAATCAGATTTTCCTGCACTAGAATCAATCTCTATTTCGGTTATACAATAACTTTCTTTGAAGAAGAGAAGACTACTATTAAAAATTGAATAGAAGTAATTTACTCAACTACTTTTGAGATTAATTAAGAAATATACCTAATAGCAACTGGTAACATACACAGTTAACCAACCACCGGAAACCTGCACATTGGTTACACAGTTGCCGTTAGGTTTACCTATGAGTTCTTGATGTGAATAATTGTATTGAGGGATTTAGATTATGCGACTTAATAAAGATATCGTTACTAAACCCGTAACTGGCTTATCAAACAATACTCAGAATCAAGCATAATCACTTGCTTAGCAACAACAACAACTTTTGGGGAGAGAATACTGGTTAATACAAAAACCCACCTGAATGCTCTTGAGCACTTTTCTTTTTAAAGAATTCATGTTTATACATTTTAAATGTAAGGACTCTATGCTGGTGGTTAACATGACTCCTTTTGAGGTTAAAAAACTAATTAATATCAATTAGTCTATTTATTTGGTAGGCAAATATAGTAGTATTTTATTAACTGCCAAATAAATATTGATTAATTTAAAAAAATTGACGCTGCGGGTGGAATCGAACCACCGTAAAAGGTTTTGCAGACCTTAACCTACACCACTCGGCCACGCAGCTATGTGTTTAGCATCTGTAAATGAGATTTAAGTATCTATTTTCTAAGTATTTGTAACTAGTTGTCAAAATAGTTACAAAAAGAAGAGTAGCTATAATTAGTCCATCCAAACTGGTAAAATAAATAAGGGATGAAACAGTTAAAAATGCCCTGGCAAACTCTATGTTAAATACCCACTTCTTGCGTTCCATAATGGCTCCACAATTTATTAGCGTCAATAGACTCAACAACACAAATACGATTGATAGTATTGGAGAAAGATTCTTTTCTAATAGAACAAATACAAATAAGGCAGATAATAAAATACCTATTTGCCATTTCACGTAAGTATTAAGTGGCTTATGAATAGATTCAGTACTCTGTTTTACATGAAATATTCTTTCTGCTTCGCTTCGTGCTGCAGGATCTAGTGTCTCGGGTTTGCCAAAAACAGTTTTTAGTTTTCCTCTGATTGTTTTTTGCTTGGCTACGACTACAAAAATCTCTATAAAATAGTGAAAATGTTGCCATAGAAAGCTGTAGGTATTTAGTGGTTTGGTAAGCCCGTATACAATTTCAATTTCCCCCTCTTCAGATTGATAAGTACCAAATAGTTTATCCCAGATAATCAATACATCACCATAATTTCTATCCAGATATTGCTCATTGCTGGCATGATGAACCCGATGGTGGGATGGTGTTACAAACAAATATTCTAACATTCCAAGTTTACCAACCAATTTGGTGTGTGTGAAGAACGGATAAAGTCCATGAATCAGTAGCATAACAGTAATCATAGGTGCAGGAAATCCTAATAATGGAAGTACGCACCAAAACCCTCCCCGCAAAAACGCTTGCAATACCGTTATCCTAGCCGATACAGTAAAGTTAAAATCCTCACTTTGATGATGAACTATGTGAACAGCCCATAAAAGGTTTATTTCGTGTGCCAACCGATGATACCAGTACCAAACAAAGTCTGTGCAAATTAATAAAGCCAACCAAACTAGGGGAGTTGCTTTGATATGGAATAATCCATAGTTTTTTTGCAAAAGGTCGTAGATAAAATAAAACAATGCACCAGTGTAAACATCTAGTAAACGCTCTAGAATGCCCACACTTAGATTTGAAATTACAGAATGCAATTCAAAGCCAGCAAGTTTCTTTTTCTTAGTGATAGCAAACTCTATGTATATAAGCAGAATAAAAAAAGGAATAGAAAAAGCTAGAAAATTGTATTTCATACAGGTACTAAAATGAGTTTTTTAATGAAAATTCAAACACGCTTAGCCTTCTTATGAAACAAGTTTCTTGCTCCACCTTCTCAGATAACTGTATGAGGTTGCCAGCGTACTAACAGAATCTAATAATCCTTCAGTAACAGAGTTGGCAAGAGATTCCTTTCCGAATAAATTAAATTGATAATCTATATGGTGGTAAACAATTTGTCTATCTGGTGCAACCACATATAAAGCAGGAATTGTTGTATTTATATTATCAATTCCTGCAATCCAGTTTGTCAAGGGGTTCTCGGCGTCGTACAATCCAAACTTTTCAGCAATTTCATTGTCAGCGTCAAAGAATACTGTAAGATTATCCAGTTGTTTGAGGTTTTTTTTGAATGTTCTAGTAGTATTATTTGTAACAACGATAAGGTTGCCTCCATTTTCTAATACTTGCCCCTGCAAACTTGCCAGAGCGTTGAATGTTTGTAAATTTTGATTGAGTCCATCATAAAAAGCAATTACCAAAGGTTGTTGCAAATCAAGGTAATGTTGTAGAGAAATAAAGGCATCATTGTTAAAATGAAATAAAGGAGCAATATCACCTTTTAGTAAAGGATAATAACCATAATTATAAATCTTAGTAGAGATTGTTGCTGTAGGTGTGAATGTTTGAGTAGCCATTTTGTACAATTTTATTAGTAAAGAAGGAGTATGATTAAACGTAATGAGGCCTCAAGAAAAGGCCGGAAATATTTAACAACAACAACGAAAAGCGTTGCAAAAGGAGTATGATAATATGTATTTGCTTCTATCCATTTTTAATTTGGAGTTGCAAACATAGTAGGTTTTAATTAGTCTACCAAAATAATAGATATATATTTTTTATTTGTAAATACCATAGATTATTATATCTATTAAAAAAGTAGACAAAAAGAACAAAGTGAGATATTTTCGAACTAATGGCTATGAAAGTTACCTAAAAACTTAATTACTTTGTTCAACGGCTTAATTATTGTAAAGCAGTGATTTTTACTTTCAAAACAAGGTTATGTTATACACAAAACAGCTTTTAGTTGGTTCGCTTATACTAATATGTATGATTGCTTCAGCGCAAAAAACCGTTGAAGAATACCCATTAAAAAAACTTATTTCTAAGAAACAATTTGATCTATTGTTTCCACACAAAGACACACTGTACAAGTATGAATCTTTTATGGAAGCAACAAAAAAATTTCCAACCTTTGCCAGAGAAGGGACTGAACTACAAAATAAACAGGAGCTGATGGCTTTCTTTGCCAATATAGCCCATGAAACCACGGATGGATGGCCCAAAGCAGAGGGAGGGCCTTATGTTTGGGGGTTGGTCTATAAAGAAGAACAAGATTGCCTAAAAAAGCCCTGTCCCGTCTACAATACAGGTGGTACAAGTCCGTACAAACCGGTATCTGGTAAAAATTATTATGGCAGGGGGCCTCTTCAGCTTTCCTATGCTTACAATTATGGATTAGCAGGAGAAGAATTGCAGTTACCCTTACTTGAACAACCAGAATTAGTTTCAACCAATGGCACTGTTGCATTTGAAGCTGCACTTTGGTTTTGGATGAAAGCCCAAAAACCCAAGCCAAGTTGTCATGAGGTAATGTGTGGTAAATGGGTTCCTACACAAAAAGATATTGAAATGAAAAGAAAGCCGGGTTTTGGAATGAGTATAAACATTATAAACGGGGGGCTTGAGTGTAATACAAAGGAAAAAATTGTAAGCAACAACCGAAAAGAGCGTATAGGCTTTTATAAATCATTTTGCAGGAAGATGGGAGTTGTGCCAGATGATAATTGTGATTGTGTAATAATGGGAAACTATAAATAACGAATAAAACAGGGCTAATTCAAACACTTTTAATAATGTTTTATACTCTACTTAATAAAAAAAATCTGTTTTAAATAGAGGAATTTACTATATTTATTCCGATTAATGACTTGCTTGCTATGCGGTATCTGATAATTTTGATGTTTTGCTTTTCGATAAGTAGTCATCTAAGCGCTCAAACAGAGCAAGAGGTTTACTGTTATATAATATCTATTGGAATTAAACATCCAGATATTGTTTTGAAGCAGGCTATTTATGAAACAGGACATTTTAGATCAAATATTTTTAATAAAAGAAATAATCTTTTTGGATTCAGACAAAGAAAATATATTTATTTCGACACGTGGAAGTCTTGTATTGACTACTACAAAGTATGGCAAGAAAAACATTACAAAGACGACTCGATAGATTATTATAGGTTTTTAACTCGGAATAACTTTAGTGCAAAAAATAGACAACACTATGTTTCTCAATTAAAACAAACAAGGATAAAGGTAAAACCTAACAACTGTTTAGTGGATGAAAAAAAATAATAACAAAATACATCAACCCCTCATACTTATCAGTTCTGCCACGTTACTTTTATTTTTTTTGTCTTTCTCAACGCTTCCTTTAGGCTTTTTTAATGGTCAGCGAACAATAGATATTCTAGCTGATATCAGAAAAACAGAGCCTAAGCGTGTGCCAATAATAGCAAGAGCAAAAGAAACAACCCAACAAGTTATAACTCATCTTACCCAACCCAAAGACTCAACTTTTATTGTAGATTTTGACTTTGATTCTATCAACTCGCTTCAATATTTCTTTCAAAAATTAGATAATATAAAGGTTTCTCATAACAAAGTACGTATTGCCTATTTTGGGGATTCTTTTGTTGAAGGTGATGAAATGACGGATGAATTGCGCCTTCGTTTCCAAACACTTTTTGGGGGTAATGGCATTGGCTTTTTACCTATGCAATCGACCGTTGCACAACTATATACACAAATTAATATAAATGGATCGGGGTGGAAAGACTATAATTTCAGGGATAATCCTGCTAAGCTTCCTTTGGGTATATCTGGACACTTATTTTATTCAACCGGAAATGGAATGGTAGATTATTCTCCAAAAACAAATATGCCGCCTACTACTGTAAAACTATACACTGGAAAGCTAGAAAAAGATGCCGTTGTATATATAAACACTAATGGAACCAACCAAGTAGTTGGGCTGAACATCAATAACCCTATAAATGAAACTGTTCTTGCAAGTAACACCCCTATCAAATCATTAAAAATTACTTCCAACAACGAACACATTCCTTACTATGGCGTGAGTATGGAAGGGCTAAAGGGTGTGTATTTAGACAACTATTCTTTTAGAGGTAATACAAGCATACTTAATCAGCAGATTACCAATGAAGTAATGACTCAACTGAATAAATATTTACACTACGATCTTATCATTGTTCATTATGGCATCAATGCAGTAGAACACGACCAAACGGAATTTGAATGGTTTGAAATTAGTATGAAAAATCTGATTAGAAACATCAGAAAAGGATTTGGCAATGTGCCTATTCTATTGGTAAGTACCAGTGACATGGGACACAAGTATGGCAACGAATATCTCACGGAAAAAGGTGTCCCTTATATGGTAGCTACCCAAAGAGAAATTGCCCGGAAAAACAATGTTGCTTTCTGGAACCTGTATAAAGCGATGGGTGGCGAGAACACAATGGTAAACTGGGTAGAAGGGGATACCGTTTTGGCTTGCAAAGACTACACACACCTCAACTCGGTTGGAGCTAAAAAGGTAGGCGATTTGTTTTTTGATAAACTGCTGGCATCTAAAAACTATTATCAACGACTCTTAAATACCAAAAAATAAGCTGCTTATATGCAAAGCATAGACCTACATAAATTATTGGATATTCTGCTATATCATGAAAAAGATCCGTTATTATTTAATAGCTCCTTCTTCTTGTTGTTCTTTGGCTTATTTCTGATGGCGTATGTGGTAGCCTATCGCTTCAATGCACTTCGGGTTTATTTGCTGTCACTATTCTCCCTGTATTTCTTTTATAAAACCTGCGGTTGGTATGTTGGGTTCATCTTATTAGCAGCAGTTTTCGACTACAACATCAGCCATTCCATTTACAAAAGCAATAAAAAAGTTGCAAGGAAGGCATTGCTTGTCTGTAGTATTCTAGTCAATCTAGGATTATTATTTTATTTCAAATACACCAACTTCTTCATTGGCATTGTCAACGATTTCGCTACCCATCAGATCGATTATCTAAAATTGATACTCCCTGTAGGTATCTCCTTTTACACTTTCGAGAACCTTAGCTATACCGTTGATGTCTATAAAGGACACTTCAAACCCGTAAATAAATTTATAGATTACCTCTTTTTCCTTTCCTTTTTTCCTAAGTTGATGATGGGCCCCATTGTACGTGCTTCAGATTTCATTCCGCAGATAAACAAAGAGCCCTTTGTTACCAACGAGCAAGTAGGTGAAGGTTTATACCTTATTACGGCAGGGATTATTAAAAAGGTGGTTATCAGCGATTTTATTAATGCCAACTATGTCATACATGTTTTTGAAAACCCTTCCTTGCATACCGGTATCGAGTGTTTGCTGGCAGTATATGGCTATGCGATGGTCATCTATTGCGATTTCTCTGGCTACTCAGACATTGCCATAGGCATTGCTAAGTGGATGGGTTTCGACATCAACATCAACTTCCTATCTCCCTATCAGTCTTCTACACTTACCGAGTTTTGGAAACGTTGGCACATATCGCTCTCTTCGTGGCTGAGAGATTATGTCTATATCCCACTTGGTGGAAGCCGCAAGGGCAAATTCAATACGTACAGAAACCTTTTTCTGACGATGCTGATTGGTGGTTTCTGGCATGGTGCAAGCTGGAACTTTATCTTTTGGGGTGCCTTGCACGGCGGGGCACTTGCCCTGGAAAAACTGCGGAACAGTTTTGGTAGAAAACACTTGATAATACTGCCCGGTTCAAACATTGCAACCAATACACTTGCCACCATCATTACGTTTCATTTTGTTTGTCTGTGCTGGATTTTCTTCCGTTGCGATACTTTTAGTGATAGCGGAACCATGCTTAGCCAGATTGCAACCAACTTTCAACCGAAGCTACTAAAGGTGATGATACCTGCCTATTGGCCGGTATTTGTTATGCTTTTAATTGGTTTCTTGTTGCACAGCATCAACAATAAAAGGGAGTTAAGCTTCAAACAACTGATTGTTCGGATGCCATTAGCCCTAAAGATTATTTACTTCTTCATTTGCCTATACATCGCTATACAGTTCAAACAAGCCGATGTAATTAAACCTATCTACTTGCAGTTTTAGGTTATTTCCTCCAAACAAAATATACAGCATAGAAAAGAACAATTCCCTACTTTTGAAAAAAACTATTATGACTAAGATACTCGTAGCTGCATTCTTTTGTTTCTTTTTTTATGTTTCCAATGCACAAGACACCGTGTACTTAAAGAAAGAGTCTAAGCTGAAAACCTTTACTGACCGTGAGCCACAAGTAGTATTTTTTGAGTTGGGCGGACCAGGACTCGTTTCTTTTAACTATGACAGGCGTTTTAATAAACAAACGGATGGTTGGGGTTTTCGTGGAGGTCTTGGATATATCAATTCCAGTGATTATAATGTTGTATCTGTTCCGGTTGGCATTAATTATTTGGGCGGAAGGAGAGGTAGATACTTTGAACTAGGATTGAATCAGTCTCTCATTTTTGTAAAAAATAACCAAACCAATCAAAACCTCTTTTATACAACCCGACTTTATGGGGTAGATGTAGTAGATAGCAAAACAATACCACTCACTTCCATGACCATTGGCTATCGTAGCCAACCTGTAAATGGGGGTTTTTGTTTTAGGGTTGGTGCCATGCCTTATACCACCTTCACGCAGCCATTGGGTCTTGAAATTTACATCAGCTTTGGCTATAATTTCTAGATAGAGTTGCGTTTTGATTACAAAAGCTCTGCTTTATTCTCGGTTATCTCCACCTGCTTGTTTTCGTCGTTGGTAATATTGTCCAAAGCATAGTGCGTTATGACGTTGATGTCCATCTCATCCAGTATGTCTACCACGTTTCGGTAGTTGCTGCCATCGCTGGGTTTGATGATGACAAACATATCTTTTGCCGCCACCCTTTTCTTTTTTGCAATCAATACTTGCCGTATGTTTTTGAAGGAAGAGGCCTTGAAGTTAGATGCATTGGGCAGGAGGTTTCCTTCGTAATAGTATACGTTATCATCTTTTCCCAACAAGATGGTGAGTGCCCCGGAATTTTTTACAGGCATACTTTTGCCATCGTGCGGCATGTTGAGGTCGAGTGCCATCTGTGAGGAAAGGGTGGTGGTGAAGATGAAAAAGGTGATGAGCAAAAAACCTAAATCTACCATGGGGGTGAGGTCTACCCTTGTCGATTTCTGGATTCTTCTTCTTTTTCCAACCCTTCCATCTCTCGAATTGCTGGAGGACATTATCTCTGCCATAAACTTATTTTTAGAAATGAATACTATTTGTATTATTTAGATACAAAGAGGCATTTATTCCATAAAAAAGTTGGCTATGGTCAACAACCTTCAAAAAAGGTTGTTGACCGTTTGTTCATTTAGAAAAAAATCAAAGAAGTCTTTGAAAAAAAAAGGAGCAATCTATTAGGTGTCCGTTATTGAAAAATGTAAAATCAAATTCATCATATCCTTTTAAATCCAAGCTAACAAAAAGAGGTTTAGACGTATTTGAGAATGATGTTGAATCTATGGCTTGTTTTATTTTTAGACTCTCTACATCACTAAGTCCAATTGTTTTACACATGAATAAAAAATTTTTTTCTAAATATTTCTTATTAAACTCTTTAGTATTTTCAAAAATATCGTTTGCTGGTAGCTTTATGAAATTATATGTTGAGTTATATTGATTAGAAACAAGCACATTATATTGAATATTTAGAAAAGAGTTGTCATTCAGGATAATAGAAAAATACTTTCCGTTTGAATCAACACTTTTGAACTTTACATTTTTTAGGTAATCCATAGATTTCACATCTGTAAAATCTTGAGCGGTAAGATTTGTCTTGGTTACAGAAATTAAGACAAGTAGAAATAAGTATTTTTTCATTCTTTTTGCTTTAATCAAGTTACTCTGCTTTTTTATCTTTGATAGATTCACAAATAAACACCTTCCTTAATACTCTTTCTCAAATAATTTTCCTTTTAATGGAAAATCTTTTCTCCTCCATTCCCTCATTCCCCCCATAACTTCACCACTTCAAAGAAAACTATTCTTCTCACGGTTGATAAATGTCACCCATTCTGCATTTCTACGGTTATCCAACGCTACCCGCCACACTAATTTGGGACTCTTAGCGGCTTCACAGGATATAAAA
>CAISCV010000123.1 GCA_903883945.1 uncultured Chitinophagaceae bacterium
CAACTATCAGCTGGAACACCGTAGGAGAAAAGAGCGTTGCCCGCTACGAAGTAGAGAAATCTACCGATGCGAAGACGTTCACTACTATTGGTCAGGCTACTGCTAAGAACACCGCTTCTGCAAGCTATGCAACAACAGATAACAGTGTAACGGCTACTACATACTACCGCATCAAAGCTGTGAGTACAACAGGTGCAACTAGTTACAGTAACGTAGCGAAACTCACTAATAACAAATCACCACTCACTTCTTACAGCTTGTATCCAAACCCAATAAAGGGAAGTACTTTAAACTTAGCATTTGATAATGTTACTAGTGGCAAATACATCGTAAACATCACTAATGCATTAGGTCAAAAGGTAGTAACGCAAACAATTAGCCACACGGGTGGTTGTGCAACACATGCTATCAGCACTAGCAATACATTGGCAGCGGGTATTTACAGTGTAACGATCAGTGAAGAAAATAGTAAACAAATAGTTCACCAATCAAACTTATCAGTTCAACCCTAAACAATAGTTGTTAGTGATTAGTGGTTAGTTGTTAGTTATAAATCAGTTAGATTTTCACTAACAACTAATCACTAACAACTAATCACTAACCACTATTTTACCTTCTTTCAAAACAATTAAAAATAATAAAATGCAACAAGTCGTAAAAAGTATCAGGTTGGTTGTTATTACCCTAATGATTGGTGTTTTCTTTACAACAATCAATGTTAAGGCACAAAGTCCTGCCGACGATCCAGGTATTGGTGGTCCGGGTAGTCCAACAGTGGGTGTAGGTGCTGATAGTGGTCCAGTAGTTCCACTAGACAGAGACTTAAGTATCATGCTCATTGCAGCAGGTATAGCGTATGGATACAAGAAAATCAAGAATGGCGTTTTGGTTAATGGATAGTTAATGGGTTGGTTTTTCATGTAACTTTAATAACTCATAAAGGGGGTTGTGACTAATTATAAGTAGTCGCAACCCTTTTCTATTTATATTTGTTTCCTTTTATTATGAGGCACTTTTCAATAGACACCGTCAGTACGTGGGAGCGGTTTTATAGAGCAAACTTTATTAATTGTCTTTCAGGGTTTAAATCAGCGAACTTAATTGGTACAGTCAATAAGGAAGGTCAGCCCAATTTAGCTGTATTTAGTAGTGTGGTACATCTCGGTTCAGACCCTGCTTTGATTGGTTTTATCAATCGCCCTTTGGCTGCAGCACCACACACCATTCAAAATATAGAAGCGACAGGCGCTTATACCATTAACCATATTCACCCATCTTTTGTGGCAGAAGCCCACCAGACAAGTGCGAAATATCCAGTAGAGGTAAATGAATTTGAGGCTGTTGGCTTGAAGCCGTTATACATAGATAACCTGATAGCACCATTTGTTGCTGAGAGTATCATTAAATATGCTCTACAGTTGGTGGAGATCGTTCCCATCAAACACAACAATACATTTTTAGTTATTGGTGCGATAAAGGATATATTAATGGAAGAGACACTAATTGGTGTTGATGGTTTTATCTCTTTGGAGAAAGCAGAAAGTATGGTTAGCTTGGGGTTAGATGCGTACTTTACGACAAAACTAGTTGCGAGATATGGATATGCTAAGCCTGATTCTACGATTATAAAAACAGATTAATTTTGATGTATGAAATATCTTTAATTATTTTTTTTTGATAATACAAACAAGACGATTAATTTGCCGTCTTAATTTCACCCACCCCATAAACAATTGTGAAATAAATGCGTACTCATTCTTGGGTACAATGTAAAATGATAGAGAAAATGGAAGAAGAAACGAATGGTATGACAGAAAAGAAGTGGTTTGCTATATATACAAAGCCGCGATGGGAGAAGAAAGTACATGAACGACTCGTACGAAATGGCATTACTAGCTGGTGTCCGATACAACGTATTCAGAAGCAATGGACAGATAGAAAAAAGATAATTGAGGAGCCTCTCTTTAGATCGTATGTTTTTGTGAATATTGATTATGCAACCGAAAGATTACCAGTATTGATGGTGGACGGTGTCCTTAATTTTGTACATTATCTGAAGCAACCTGCTGTTATCAGAAATATCGAAATTGAGAATATTCAACGATACTTAAATGAGAAAGATGCATCCATAGAGTTGAGGTCTTTGGAAGGTTTTAAATCTGATACTAAAGTTAAAATAACGCAAGGCGTATTCATGGATAAAGAGGGTACTGTATTGCGTGAAGGAAAGAAGAAGGTGTATGTTCAATTGGAAAGTATCGGTCAGGTAATGGTTGTAGAGTTTTCAGTCGCACACCTAGAAGCTATTTAGGTCGTTTTTAATTTAGCCAAAATGAAAATAAAAGTATTTTTAAGTGATGTTGATGGGGTAATGACAGATGCCGGTATGTATTATACCGAAAGTGGGGATGAATTTAAAAAGTTCAATACCCATGATGGTATGGGTTTCAACCTGATACAACAAGCAGGTGTTAAAATTGGTATCATCACTACAGAGAATACTAAAATGGTGGAACGTAGGGCTGCAAAACTTAAGATGGACTATCTATATCAAGGGAAAGGTTTTGGTGGAAAGTTGGCGGCCGCTTTGGATGTTTGTGCCAAAGAAAACATAAGTATTAAGGAGGTTGCTTACATAGGGGATGATGTAAACTGTATAGAATTATTACAATCTGTTGGTCTCGCTGCTTGCCCAGCCAATGCAACATCCAAAGTAAAGGCAATTAAGGGAATCATTCATTTACAAAAGAATGGGGGAGAAGGAGCCGTGAGAGAGTTTATTGATATGATTTTAGATGGAACTTTTGACGGAAATCCTCAATAAGTAAATCAATAAATGAAAAGACTAAAATTTGCCCTAGTTGGTTGCGGAAGAATAGCCCAACGACACGCAGAACACATTAATAATTTGGGGATTTTAGTTGCTGTCTGTGATATAGACACTTCTAAAGTAACAGCGCTAGCTACACAATACAATGCTAATGTGTATCAATCAATAGACGATTTGTTACATAATGAAAAGGGTATAGATGTTGTAGCAATTTGCACCCCGAATGGTCTTCATGCCACGCATAGTATACAAGCACTTAATGCAGGGTTTAATGTATTGGTAGAAAAGCCGATGGCAATTGTTGTTAAGGATTGTGAAGAGATGATTTTGGCTGCTGAAAGAAATAATAAACGACTGTTTGCCATTAAACAGAATAGGTATAATCCTCCTGTTGAAGCAGTAAAAGAATCTATTGATAATGGTATACTTGGAAAGATATATAGTATTCAATTGAGTTGCTTCTGGAATAGGGATGCGGCCTATTACCAAAACTCCTGGAAAGGTACAATTGACTTAGATGGAGGAACTTTGTTCACCCAGTTCAGTCATTTTATAGATTTATTGTATTGGATGAATGGTGATGTAGACAAAGCATTTACAATCACAGGAAACTTTGCCCATAAAGGTATCATTCAGTTTGAAGATACGGGTGTAGTTGCACTTCAGTTTTGTAATGGTTCTATCGGAACTATTAATTATACTGTAAATAGTCATGGTAAGAATATGGAGGGTTCCCTTACTATATTCGCAGAGAAAGGAACCGTAAAAATTGGTGGTCAATACTTGAATGAATTAGAATATCAAAGTATTGAAGGGTACGAAATTAAGGATTTACCGAAAGGGAATACTGCCAATAACTACGGAACTTATACAGGTAGTATGAGCAATCACGACAAAGTGTATCAAAACGTAATTGATGTATTACAAAACGGAGCAGCAATGACTACTAGTTCTTTTGATGCTTTAAAAACAGTAGAGATAATTCATAAAATATATAATTCAACAAACAAGGCATAAGTGATTAGTCGTAAGGCATCAGTTATACAATATAACTTTTACCTCGTACCCTTCGCCTTAAAACTAACCCCTTATGCCTTCCTTACACCTTATTGCAATTAAAAATGTCACTTTTGGTGAGCAAGTAACTGTTATTCAACCAGCTAACTTATACGGATGCACCATAGGCTCCAATAGTATTGTAGGGCCTTTTACGGAGATACAAAAAGGCGTAATTATAGGTGAACGTTGCAGAATTCAATCGCATAGTTTTATCTGTGAACTTGTTTCAATAGGTAATGATTGTTTTATTGGCCATGGGGTAATGTTTGTAAATGATTTATTTAGTGAGGGAAAACCTGCAGGAGGTAACAAAGATTTATGGAAGGAAACACATATTGGTAACAACGTTTCTATCGGGAGTAATGCTACTATATTGCCTGTAAAAATTTGTGATAATGTAGTGATAGGAGCGGGGGCAGTCGTTACCAAAAATATTGATAAACCAGGTATCTATGCAGGTAATCCAGCAAAGTTTTTGAGAGAAATAATATAAGTAAAAAAGGTATCAGCATTTATTAAAAAATAAAATTACAAATCCATTATTTAAGCTATCACACCAAATGCCTAATACCTAACACCTACAACCTAATAGGTATAACCCCTTACTCCTTCTCTTGCAAATGGTCAAATTGAATCATAAAAATAGTCCCTTCTCCTTCTTGAGATGCTACTTCGATGCTTCCACCATGTAAATGAATAATCTTCTGAGCTAGGAATAAGCCAATCCCATTTCCATCAGCAAACTTCTTATTACTGCCTCTGTAAAAGGGGGTGAAAATATGGTTGATTTCTTTATTGTTAATGCCCACACCATTATCGGAGAAATTAATCATTACCTGTTCTTCAGTATAAGAAATGGCAACGGTGCTTTGTTTGCTGTGAGAGAACTTACAGCCATTCTCCATAAGGTTTATAAAGGCAACTTTCAATAGGTATTCATTCCCATATATGGAAATATAACTATCGGTGTCTATCTCCTTTTCAAAAACTATATTTATTTTAAATTCCAGATTGTGATTTAATACATCATTCCTGGCATCTAATAAAACTTCATCCACACGAATAGGTTTAAAGGCAATTTCTGTTTGATCATAATTGGCTTTTGCCAGATCGAGCAGGCTATTGGATAGCCTGATTAGTTTTCTGGTATCTGAAACAATACGCCCAATTGTCTCTTGATACGCCTTAATCTCCCGTTCTTTATGAAGGGTCAACTGCATCTCGGCAAGCATTGCTGTAAGTGGGGTTCGTAGTTCATGAGATATGTTAGACACAAAATGTTTCTGTGCTTCAAAGGACTTCTCTAGTCTATCCAACATCTCATTGAAGGTGATGGCCAATGCGGCTATCTCATCTTTTCTGTTGCCTTCATCTACCCTTAAATCAAGATTAGTAGCAGTAATGCTTTTTACCTTTTCTACTAAGGTTGACACTGGTTCTAAGGCTTTCATTGCCAGAAAACGTCCTACAAAAAGTATAAGAATGATTGCTCCTAAGAAGGCAATAATCAACGTATTTCGAAGTTCTGCTTGTTTTATCAATCCATAACCATCCATTGCAGAAGAAGTGATGATATAACGATTGTTGTTGTGTGCATACAAAAAGCCTACCACTTGAAACTTACCTAGATAAAACCGAATTTCGTTATGAGACAGTATACTGTCGGACATCCCTTTGGTAGCCTTTATTTTTTCTACTTTAACCGCATCCCGATATAATAGGTTCAAATTGCTATCATAAATGGCTACTTCCTCCTGAAACAAAGAATCTGGTGCTTTCTTATAGATCAATTGTAATACTTCCGGAGGTACTTTGGTGTCGAAAAGTAAGTTTGCTTTGGTAACACCCTGTTGTTTGAGACGTTTAAAATATTCCTCTTCACGAGACATAGAAGAATCGTAGTATACCGACAAAGCAAATACTATTAATAATGCAGCTACCAGAGAAGTGAATAGTAATGTAAGTCTTGTCCTTATTTTCATAAAGAATAATTTTTGAAAATAAAGCCCAAGCCTGGTTTGGTATGTATCAGCTTTACGTAGAAGTCTTTATCTACCTTTTTACGTAGATAGTTCATATAAACATCGATAAAATTAGTGCCGGTATCAAAGGTTGTATCCCAGACTTGTTCGGCTATTTCGGTACGACTAAGAACACGTTCAGGGTTCTGCATCATATATTCTAATAATTTTAGTTCTTTTGGCGTTAAAGAGATTTCTTTATCATCACGCTTTACAATTTTAGTGTTTAAGTTTAGTTCTAATCCCGAGTATTTGAGGATAAATCCTTGCAAGTTATTGGTTTGATTGCGCTTCAATAAAGCTCGTATACGCACATGCAGTTCTCTCAAATCGAAAGGTTTTACAAGGTAATCGTCTGCACCTGCATCAAACCCTTCAACTTTATCATCAGTAGTACCCAATGCTGTCAGCATAATAATGGGTATTTTCGGCTTTTGTAAGCGAACCTCTCTGCAGAGGTCTATTCCATTCATTTTGGGAAGGATAATATCAGTAATAATAATGTCGTAATGATTGTCTATTGCAAGTTGTTTACCAGTTTGTCCATCATTTGCAATTGTTGTAACAAAACCTTGCTCTTCCAATCCTTGTTTGATTAGTTCAGCAACTCTTTGTTCATCCTCTATAATGAGAATTTTATTCATTTCTTATTTGATAGCCTGATTATCAACTTAATGATGCCTATTATACTTCGCATTAAGCAAAGTTAAAACGATTAAATATTAGGAAATAGTATGTTACGATGAGAAATTAAGCCACTAGCTACTATCCTAAACTTTTTAGAGTACTATTAGTTCAAGTTAAGGTCATCTGTATTCATAGCAGGAACTTTTACCTTCACCATCTTATTTAAGAGATCAACTCTTTTGGAAAACTCTTCCCAGATGCCGTATTGTGCTTCTGTTTCAAGCATCAATTTGTTGTAATCTAATATATAACCATCCAAAAGGCGATAGATACTACTATTAGAATCTTTATTTACACTCACAAATGCATAAAATCGTTCCATCTCTTCATCAAATGAACAAATGTCGATACTGTTATTCTCCCAGTTGTTATAGTGTTTCCCCTTAACAGTTGTGTGAAAATCCCACTCTGTCATATTCTCATCCATTTCTATATAGTTATTAATAAATTCGGATAGTTTGGTAATGTCTGGTTCTAAGTCAATTAGTTTCTTGTGGTATTCTTCAAAGGCTTTCACTGCAGTTTCTACCTTCTCACCCAAGGCATCTTTACTATAATCGTCCATTTGCATTAGTGATTCAATATATATATCGGCCTCATCTCTTGCCTCTTTAGATAGATCTTTAATCAACATCAAAAAAGTCCTTACTTCCTTGATATCTTTATCTATGGGGGAGTATTCGGTAAGAGATTCATACATCATATCCCTAATCTTATTTTCTCTATCTACCAATTCAAGATGTGTTTTTTCAAGTAATTCATCTTCCTCAGTCCAGACCAATGATTCGTCATAATTATACTTGATGGTATGAATGCCTTTTTCAAATTCTTTTGTTTGTATTGCCATATTTGATTTAATTAATTAATTCAATAAACAATAATATAATTGTTCTGCTCATAAATCAATCAAATATAATGAAGAAGGGCTACTATATCCTAAAATGAATGCACCGTATAATTGATTAATAAATGATATTTATATGCTTACCTCAATTTTGGCTACGTTTTTTATTATTTTAGAAAATATTAAACAAGTGTTTGATTAAATCAAACGTTTGTTTAATATTTGCATTTTTAAAAGGATAATACAATGGCAGCTGATAAGAAAGCGCACATCATGAATCATGCAATTGCATTGTTTGCTGACAAAGGGGTAGAAGGAACTAGTATACGTGAGCTTGCGCAAGATGCAAATGTGAATGTGGCCATGATTAACTACTACTTTGGAAGCAAGGACAAGTTGGTAGAAGCCATCATAGAAGACAAGATGACTTACATGAAGGACAAGATTGAAGAAATGCTCAGCAATAATACCCTTACTGAAATTCAAAAATTAGATATCATTATTGAAGGCTATGTTACAAGGAAACTGGCTGGTGCTGTGTTTAACAAGTTTTTGTATAAAGAATTGATGGATATAAAGAGAGATGAAATTCATCAATTATTAACTAAATCCTTCGCAACTAATGCTAAAAACATTGCAACTATATTAGAACAAGGTATTAATAAGAAAGTTTTTAAGGAAGTAGATCCCATGCTTACGGTCGCTTCAATGATAGGAACGATTAGTTATGTGATGATGTCTAAAAGCTTTTGTAATAAACTATTACAAAAGCCCGATTCGAATGAACCGTATACAGATGAAGAATTTAAAATTAGGCTCATTAAACATATACAGCAGTTGATACACGATCATTTATTAATTAACAACAAAAAATAGACACATGGCAGTAGAGAAAGACACAAAAAAGGGTTTCCCCGTTAAACCTATCATATTAGGCCTTGTATTGGTGGTAGGTGGTTATTTTGGATACAAACAAATTAGCTTTGTTTTTACCCATGAAACAACTGATAATGCTCAGGTTGAAACACAAATTACACCAGTATTACCGCGTGTATCTGGTTATGTAAAGAGTATTGCAGTGAATGATTATGACACCGTGAAAGCAGGCGCTTTGGTTGCTGAATTGGATGATGCAGAGTTGCAAACACAATTGACATCTGCAAATGCAGATTATGCTCAGGCAGCTGTAGACATTGAAAATGCGAAGGCTTCGCTGAACAATGCACAAGTGTCCTTGAATGTGAACAAAGGAAACATTGACATCAGTGATGTGAAGAAAGCTCAAGCATTGGAAGATTATAACCGTAACAAAAGTTTGTATGCAGCCGAAGCCATCACCAAAAAGCAACTGGATGATAGCAAGTTTGCTTATGAAACAGCTGTAAAGTCATTGGATAATACCCATAACGATTTAGGTTCTGCACAAAGCCGTATTGCTGTATTGCAATCTGCGGTAAAGAGAGCCGAGGCTACAATGGCTGTAAAGCAAGCAGCAATTGATCAGATTAAATTAAAGCTTACTTATTCTAAAATATATGCTCCACAAGCAGGAAAGATTGGTAAGAAGAATGTAAGTGTAGGGCAGTTTGTACAAGCAGGAACGCCTTTGTTCTCGATTGTAAACGATACTACTTTCTGGGTGGTAGCCAACTTCAAAGAAAGTCAGATTGCCTCATTAACAGAAGGAAAACAAGTAGACCTGAGAGTAGATGCTTTTCCCGATATGAAGATAACCGGAACTGTTGCCAGCCTAAGCGATGCAACAGGTGCAAGATTTGCATTATTACCTCCCGATAACAGCAGTGGAAACTTCGTGAAAGTGACACAACGTGTTCCTGTAAAAATCTGGATTAATGAAGTTGCAAAATACAAAACAATACTACGCGCAGGATTGAGTGTGTATGTGGTAGCAACGAAATAGTTAATAATTTACAATTGATAATTGATAATTAATTGTGGCGTATTAGTTCTAGTAGTATCAATGATTAGTGTTAAATATCAATTATCAATTGTCAATTGTCAATTGTCAATTGTCAATTATGAGAGAGAATGTTCTAAAAGAGAAAAGCTTCGCATTTGCATTGAGGACTATTAAATGCTATGAGTATTTAAAAAGCAATAAAAATGAATATGTTCTTTCAAAGCAAATGTTGCGATGCGGTACTTCGATAGGGGCAAACATCAGGGAAAGTGAACATGCCGAAAGCAGAGCAGACTTTATTCATAAACTAAGTATTAGTTTAAAGGAAGCAAACGAAACTGCTTATTGGTTGGAACTTTTGGAACAATCTGGTTATTTGGAAAAAGAACACTATGACAGTATGTACTTTGATTGTGTGGAACTACTAAAACTACTCACATCTATCATAAAGAAGTCGAAAAGTGTAGCATAATCAAACTGTCAATTATAAATTATTAATTATCAATTAATGGAAAGAGCTTCAATAGCCCAGCCAATCGTATATCCAACGGGGTTGGCACGGGCGATAATAGTTATCACCACCATTACGGCAGCGATTATGGAATTGGTAGACACGTCCATTGTGAACGTGGCTCTCAACGACATGAGCGGTAGCCTTGGTGTGAGCATTGAAGATATCAGTTGGGTGATAACTTCTTATGCTATCGCAAACGTAATCATCATACCACTCACGAGCTTTTTGGCAGAATACTTCGGTAGAAAGAACTATTATATTGTATCGATGGTCATCTTTACCATCGCATCTTATATGTGTGGACAGTCGCATTCTTTGGTAGAAATAATCATCTGGCGTTTTGTGCAAGGTATTGGGGGCGGTGCTTTGCTGTCTACTTCGCAAGCCATTCTCTTTGATGCCTTCGAACCTAAAGACCGACCTAAAGCCGCAGGGTTATTTGGGATGGGTATTGTACTAGGTCCTACCTTAGGGCCTACCTTGGGAGGTTATATCATTGACCACTCTTCCTGGCCTTTAATCTTTATGATTAATATCCCTATTGGTATTATTGCTACGGTTCTTTCCTTTACGTTCATCAACAAGAAACCAAATGAGGGTCAGAAAAAGGATAGTATCAAGATAGATTATACAGGTATCCTTTTGTTGATGGTCGGTATTGGCTGTTTGCAGTACGTATTAGAGCGCGGCGAAAGCGAGGACTGGTTCAGTAGCGAGGTAATCAGGTATTGTACTGTGTTTGCTGCCATCGGGTTGATTGCTTTTATCTTCTACGAACTCAACATAAAACAACCGGCAGTAAACCTGAAGGTAATGAAGAACCGAAACCTGGCGTTCACCACTATCTTCACTTTTGTTGCCGGCTTTGGGTTGTACACTTCTGTGTTTGTATTTCCTGTATTAGCACAAAGGATACTCGGATTCACGGCTTACGAAACGGGTCTTTCCTTGTTGGCACCAACGCTGGCAGCAGTAGTATTAATGCCCATAATAGGAATAGGCATGAGTAAGGGATTGTCTCCCATACCCTTAATTATTATCGGCTATATCTTATTTTCTGTTTATGCCATGATGAGCGCAAGTGTAAGTTTGGATGTAGGCAGAGGAGACTTTTTCTATCCCTTGTTGGTTCGTGCTGTTGGGATAGCTTTCTGTCAGTTGCCACTTATCAATCAGGCAGTTGCCGGCTTAGAATCGAAGGATTATGCTACCGGTATTGGGTTAAATAATATGATTCGTCAACTAGGTGGAGCATTTGGTATTGCAATAGCAAATAATTACATCGCTAACCGGTATGCTGATCATCGGATGAATCTGGTAAGTGCCATGCCAAAAGATTCTCCCTTATTAACCGAAAGGTTGAATATGCTTACGCAAGGTTTTCTGAGTAAAACAGGCGACGCAGTGGGTGCAGCATCAAAGGCATTGAGTGTGTTGGAAAGAACAGTAGAAAGGCAGGCTTATTATCTGGCTTATCTGGATACCTTCCGGTTGATTGCCATCTTCTTTGTAATGGTTTTACCCTTAACCATGTTCCTGACCACTAAAAAGAAAACACAAGCTGAGTTGGATGCGGTGAAGAAAGCAGCTGCCGAAGCACACTAGGACAAATTGATAATTGACAATGAATAATTAAAAATGGTCAATTATTAACTTTCAATTACTTACATATCAATTGTCAATTATAAATTATCAATTAAATTAATTATGAAGAAGCACTATTTAGCAATGATAGTTCTCGCCCAGGTGGCTTTTGTGGCGCAGGCACAGGTAACAGCAAATACAGAACTGAAGTCTTTTATCAATCAGTCCTTTTCTTATTTCCCAAGGATAAAAGAAATAGAAAATACGGTGGCAACAGCCAAGCAGAAGCTTGATGTGTCTAGTATTAATAGCCCAACAGTAGATGCAAGTGTGGCTTACAGGTTTGTAGAACCTAAGATTCAGATACCCTTGGGTGGACAAGAGTTTCAGTTTGCACCTGTTCACAGCTTAGATGGGCATGCTGATATCAATTATTTATTATTTGATTTTGGAAGATTGAAAGCTAACATTGAACGTTCTAAAACCGATATTCAATATGCGGAACACAATGTAACTTATGCCAAATATCAGTTGGCTTCTCAGGTATCTACAATCTATTACAACATTGTTTTTATACAACATGCCATCAGCATACAAGACAGCGTTCTTAGTTTTTTAACTGAAAACAAAACCTTCGTAGAGAACAAATACAAGAATGGCGATGCCCTTAAAATAGATGTTTTGAACATTCAGACGCAGATAGATGCTGAGCAAAACCGTAAGGTAGATTTACAGAATAGCCTCCAAAAGCAATTGAATTTATTGGCTTACACAACTGGGCAGAGACAAACAAGTGGTAATACTTTCGATTTCGACATTCCTCTAAAAGATATCGAAGCTGCTATAGCGGATGCACAGGCAAATAACCCCGACTTTTTGTTGGCGAAGGACAAGGTGAAACAAGCCCAAAACGATTTGGCAGTTACCCAATTGGGCGCAAAGCCAAGTGTAGTTGTGGGCGCTGAATCGGGCATCAAGAATGGATATGTACCCAATGTGAATGAGCTTAAGTTCAACTATAATGCAGGGGTTGCTTTAAAGATTCCTATCTATGAAGGAGGACGTACCAAAAAACAAGTAGCGTTGTCACGAACATTGGTAAAGCAAAATGAATTGGCTATTGAAACACTCAATAGTAATTACAGAAGAGATTTGGAGCAAGCCTTAACCGATTTGGCGTCTAATTTGGAAAGAATAAGAAACACAGAAGGGCAAATAGATCAAGCAAAATATGCAAACAAGCTAGCAGAAAGCAGGTTTCAGAATGGGGTGGGAACTAACCTAGAGTTAACCAATGCTGCTACCAATCTAGAAAGGGCGGAATTATCTAAGCTGCAATACCAATATCAATTGTGCTTAGCTAAGGTAGAATTGGTCAGATTGATGGGGTATAAGTATTGGTAAATGAAGGATTAATGGAGATAACTATAGTTTTGGGTTATGAATTGGGTTTGGGAAAGAACATTTAGACTGTTGGTTAAAAGAGAAAATTATTGACCTATCCTAGATTATGCGCTGAAAACCTATTTTATAGCATTTGAACTAAAGAGTATAATCTTGTTTTACATACAATAATGATAATCTGTAGTATTTTATCAGAATCATTACTTGATTAATATGCTTCCCCTTTGTTCTTATTGTTTATAAACACTTTGTTTTTTTAGTAGCCCTTATCCTTCCCTCTATGATTTATTTGTTGTACCCCATTATGAAAAGATGACTATCCTTTATGAAAAGATGACTATCCTTTATGAAAGGAAGACTACCCTTTATGAGAAGATGACTACCCTTTATGAAAGGATGACTACCCTTTTTGAGAGGATGACTACCCTTTATGAAAGGATGACTACCCATTATGAAAAGATGACTATCCTTTATGAAAGGATGACTACCCTTTATGAAAGGAAGACTATCCCTTATGAAAGGAAGACTACCCTGTTAGACTGTCATTGTCCTTCTATTACTTTTAACTTTTTCCTAAACAATTTTAATTTCAACTCGAAAATAGAACTACAAACTAATAACTTACTTTTACAGCCAAATAGTTCAAACAACAATGAAGTATATAACAAGCATCGTAATTTTCTGTACCATTTCCGTTTTCTCCTTCGCTCAAGTAACCCAACCAAAGCCAATTGCTGCATCAAAGCCTGGTGGTGAAATAGCTAGTCCCGTAAACATTAAGCTTACGTTGAAACCCTACAAGCAAACTTGGGTCTATATTGGCAGCTATTATGGAAAGGGTAAGACTTTGGTAGATTCTGTGTTTTTGGATGCTGAAAGTAAAGGTATTTTTAAACCTGCTAAAAAGTATACACAAGGCATCTATTTTGTAGTATCTCCTAAATACGCCATCTTGTTCGAATTTTTGATGGACGAAAAACAACACTTCTCTATGGAAGCAGATACGGCTAAAAGAGAAGATGCAGTGATAAAGGGTTCTTTTGAAAATGACTTATTTAAAACATATTCTGAATTCTCCATAAAGCAAGGAAAGTTGTTGTCTGATTTAAGTGATAAATTCAAACAATCAACGTCCAAAGCAGATTCTTCGAAATTACGTACCGAAATAATTAAAGAGAATAAGGCATTGCAACAATACCGGGACAGTGTTACCCAAAAGTACCCAAATTCGTTGTTAAGTACTTTGTTGAATGCTATGAAACAACCCGAATATCCTGCCATTCCAATTGTAAATGGAAAGGCAGACTCCTTATATCCGTACCATTATGTAAAAGACCATTTCTGGGATGATGTAGAGTTTAATGATGACCGGTTATTGCGTACACCTTTCTTTGAACCAAAACTAGATAACTATTTTAAGACATTGGTTTCTGCAGACCCTGATAGTATTTATAAGGAAATAAAATACATTATGTTGTATGCCCGAACGGGTAAAGAGATTTATCCTTATTTGCTGACTAAGTTCACAAATAAATATATTAATCCCGAAATAATGGGGCAAGACAAGGTATTTGTGAAGATGTTTGAAGACTTTTATGCAAAGGGAGATACCACTTACCTGAATGCAGCTAGCAGAAAAACAATTGTAGAGCGTGCTTATAGCCTGATGGCTAATCAGTTGGGTAATCCTGCACCTCCTTTAGATTTAACGGATAGTGCGGGTAACGCGGTATCGTTGTATAAGCTTGGGGGTAAGTTTACTTTCGTAGTATTCTGGGACCCTACTTGTGGACATTGCAAAGCCGAACTACCACGCATAGACTCTATGTATAAAGCAAGATGGAAAGGCTTAGGCGTTACCCTATATAGTGTAAATGTTAGCTCTGATAAAAATACAGCACAAGAACTAAAGAAGTTTGTGCAAGAAAAGAATCTGGATAAAGGCTGGATTTATACGTCACAAACAAAAGAAGCGCGTGATGAAGAACAGAAAGCGGGCTTGCCAAACTATAGGCAACTATATGATGTGTATAAAACTCCAACCATGTACTTATTGGATGATGCAAAACGTATAATTGCCAAACAGTTGAGTTTGGAACAGTTTAACGACATTATCTCAGCGAAACTTAAAGGTAAATAACAGTTTAATTAATATAGTATTCAACTCCTGTTTTAGTTATGAAGAATCAATTATCTCTTATTAGCTTGTTGTTTGCGGCTAATACATTGTTTAGCCAACCCTTATTTACGTATGGCACAAAATCGGTCAATAAGAAAGATTTTATAATCGCTTTCAGTAAGAATCCGCCAACAAAAGAAGACCGAAGGAAGGCCTTGGATGAGTATCTGGGCTTGTATATCAATTACAAACTAAAGGTGCAAGCTGGTTATGACGAAGAATTAAATAAACAACCTTCTTTTATGGAAGAAGGACGAAACTTTAGAAGACAGATTGCCGATAACATCATTAATGAAGAAGTAGGTATTAAAAAATTCACTGATGAAGCATTTGAACGTAGCGAGAAAGATATTCATGCGGCACAAATATTTATTGAAATAAAGACTGCTGGTGATACTGCGAGTGCTTATAAGCAAATATCTGCTGCTTATAAAGCATTACAAGAAGGTAAACCCTTTGGTGAGGTAGCCGCAATTTATTCCAGTGATGCTTCCGCTAAAAGAACAAAAGGCGATATTGGTTTTATAACAGCTTTTACATTGAGTTATGCCTTTGAGAATGAAATTTATAAATTGAAACCCGGCACCTACTCCAAGCCTTATAAAAGTAGTATTGGATATCACATTTTTAAGAATCTAGGTGAACGTCCCGCACTTGGTAAACGGAAAATTGCACAGCTAAGATTAGCTACACCCAAAGGCTTTTCTAAAGATGAAAGAAACGAATACTCCATTCTTGCTGATAGCATTTACGACTTATTACAAAAAGGTGAACCCTTTGAGAAGGCAGTACAGCAGTTTAGTAATGATTATAAAACGGCTGCAAACGGTGGTGTTGTGGGCGATGTAAGTGTGGGTGATTACGATACAGATTTCGAAAAAGAAGTATTTGCACTTAAAAATGTTGGGGATATCAGTAAACCATTTGCGACCAATTTTGGGTATCACATTATTAAATTATTAGAGAAGAAGCCTGCACCCTCCTCCATCAACGATGCGAATGCATATGCAGAAGTAAAGCAAACGGTAGAAAAAGAAGAGCGTTTGGCGACTAGTAAGAAGAATGCATTGGAGAACAGGTGGTTGGTGGTTACTAAATATAAACCTGAAATGTATAACCAGGCTGCTTTTAAGGCTTATACCGACAGTAACATCATGCACCAAATAACAAATGGTATTAAACAGATTTCGGATACTACTTTGTTGTTTTCATTTGAAAAGAAAAAGATATATGCTGCGGATTGGGCTGTTTATATAGCTGCCAAGCTAGCCAAGATGTTGCCTGATTATAGCGCTAATCTAAAGGAGTTTGTAAATACTTCTTGCGCCCAATATTATACCGATAACTTAGAATTGTATAGTAAAGCCATGCAAGATCAGTGCAAGGAGTTCGATGAGGCCAATGTGTTGTTTGCTGCGATGGATAAGCATGTTTGGGGTAAGTCTAGCTCCGATCCTGATGAACTGAAGGCTTTTTATGAAAAGAACAAAGCTAAGTATCAATGGAAAGAAAGTGTGAGTGGTATATTGGTAAATTGTAAGACGAAGGAAGCAGCCATTGAATTAGCTTCCCGAATTAAGCTGGCACCACAAGATTGGCGCAAGATAGTAGATAGTTATGGAGCGAATGTGAATGTAGATAGTAGCAGATATGAATTATCGCAACTGCCATTGAAGCAGCACATCGAAAATAAAGAAGGCTTTGAAAGTACTCCCGAAAAGAATGCGAATGATGAGGGCTACAGCTTTATTTATGTTGTACAGTCGCATCCACTTAAGGAGCAACGTAGCTTTGAAGATGCAAAAGGTGCTGCTACCAACGATTACCAGCAAAAGCTAGAAGAAGACTGGTTGGCGACACTGAAAAAGAAATACCCTGTTAAAGTGAATGACGCTGTTTGGAAAACAATTCAATAATATTAAAATAGTACTCGCTAAAAAAGCAGCTTGCCATTATTGGTAGCTGCTTTTTTTATAGAAAGTAACTTGTATAATATGCCCTTTCTCATTAATTCATATCAAACGAAAGTAATAGAAGCTGGCTGTGACGAGGCAGGAAGGGGATGTTATGCAGGGCCTGTATTTGCAGCAGCAGTTATATTGCCAATAAACTTTTACCATCCTTTATTGAATGATAGCAAACAAGTGAAAGAGAAGGATAGGGATTTATTAAGGAAGTATATTGAAGAAAATGCATTAAGTTATGGAGTTGCAATGGTAGACAACGAAGAGATTGACCGAATTAATATACTCAAAGCTTCCTTTAAAGCGATGCATATGGCTATTGAGCAATTAACTATTATCCCCGCACTGTTATCCATAGATGGCAATCGGTTTACAAGCTATCCATTTATTCCGCATAACTGTATCATCAAAGGGGATGGGAAATATGCCAATATTGCAGCAGCAAGTATCCTTGCAAAGACACACCGGGATGAATATATGAAACAGCTACATGCAAGTTGTCCGATGTATGGCTGGAACCAAAACAAAGGGTATGGCACCTTAATTCATAGAAAAGCAATTGAACAATATGGATTGACGCCCTATCATAGAAAGAGTTTTAAGATATAGTTTTAGGTAGTAAGTAATAATTAGTAAGTATTTATGCTTACTTATTACCTACCACTTATCACTTAATACTTCCTATTCC
>CAISCV010000124.1 GCA_903883945.1 uncultured Chitinophagaceae bacterium
CATTCGTTAAATCAAACCTGAAGTCTGTAATCTGTGAAAGTGTTTCCATCAATCACTTAACTCAAACAAGGGAACCCTTATTTTATAGAAATAAAATCAAATGTAATAATCCAACTTCCCTTAACTAAACGACATTGGATAATAATCTGTCTCATTAACACCTTCTTTTGTGGCATTAGCAGCTATGTGCAGAACCTTATCACCTTTCTTATGATGCCCACCGTAGTTTCGTTTCAGAATGATTGCAAAATGAAAAAGCTTGCCCCCTATTCGTCTATTTATAAATACTTGCTAGACCTTTTGTTCCTAGCAGCTTCCATCCATACGCCACCCTGATTATAGTAGAAATTACAGACTAGAAATTCTATTTTTTAACGGAATAGCCAAAAATGATGTTACTGATTTCAGAAATGATGTTGCTGGAATTCAAAATATTGTTGCTGATTTATGAAATAACATAACTGAATCGCAAAATATTATTGCTGACCTCAAAGATGATGTTGCTGAATTCAAAGATGTTATTGCTGAGTTCCAAAATAATGTATCTGATCCGAAAAATGATGTTCCTGAACTCAGAAATATTATTGCTAATCCACAAGATATTATTGCTAATCTGTAAAACATCCATCACAACTTGCAAGTTATCATGCAAGATTTTAAAGTTAACTAGTACGAACTGAGGGCTAAGCCCTTCGTTTACATCTTTTTACTATCAATTTTTAACATTCAAAAACCTATATATCATGGATAATCATAAGAATGAGAAGTATTCAGTCTTCCAACAAATATTGTTATTCCTCGCAGCCTATACCGATGCCTTCCTAGGCAACACCCCCATCTAGCGCAGGAATGATTAAATGTGAGCGTCAGGTGCTGTAACGCTGTCAATAGCGTAAAAACAGCTCAATCTTCATCCATTCGGCAAACCCATTCGCTTTTCTCCTCCTCGGGAGGAGGTGGGTCTAAAACTAAGAAATGTAGACACAGAATATTGGAGTGTAGAAATGCAATTTGAGAAAAAGAAGGTTTTTGCCTTCATTGAAGTTCCGCACCCCACGCCTCGCCGATGTTGTGTGTTTGCACCAACATCATTTAACCCCTACATCCTATCTTTACTCCTCAGCATCATTATATGTGAAAGGGGTTACTAAGTGGGACTTTTTATACATATGGGATGCTGTATATTAATAGAGATGTTGGTGTAAAACACACAACATCGGCGAGGTTAGCTGGTCGGAACACCAACAAAGGCAAAAAGGCAAAAAAGAAAATTACTATACAAATTGGTTATTTTTTTATCTAAAAAGCCCTTACTGCAATAACGGTTGCGGGATTTGATTTAGAATCATATTGGGTTTGTAAACCAGTATAAAAGTCTTGTGACCATACATAAGTCTTTGAGTCACTACTCTTTGTAGTCTCAGAACTAGATTTGTAATATCCTCCACTTGTAAAACGGGTATATGCCCGATTAATATAGAGTTGGTTCAGCTCTTCTTTTGAAGGTAAAAACCAATCATTATAACCTGCCCCACGATAAGAACGTGCCGCTTTAGCCATATTATTACTACTACTGCCTAATACACTTACAATGGTGTTTGAATTCGTAAGTCCAGTAAATATTGCAGTACCTGTTGCACCCGTAGCTACCGGCACATAGAACCCTGTGCCATCAATGCAATTTGGATCCCACCATGGGGTTGAACTAATTCCTGAAGTATCCACAATCAGTCCATGCTTACCAGTGCCATCAATATAAAAAACAATACCTCCTCCATAAGCTAGCCCAAGAGAGAATGTAGTTGCAATAGTTGATGTTGTAAAAACAACTTCCTGACCATAATTTGTACCATTACCATTAGATGCATAAGCTCTTACATGATAGGTTTTTCCAAGTATTAATCCTGTTATAGTATTTGTAAAACTACCCGTTCCTGTTGTTCCGTCAGAAATTTTCTTATCGTATATATAGTCTATAACAGGCTTTCCTGTTGTATTCCAGCAAACTCCCCTTTCGATTACCGCACTATTCCCATCGCTTGTGATATTCCCACCAATTGTAACGGTACTATTCGTGATATTGGTAGCTGAATTAGTAGTAAGTGTAGGGACATTTTGTGGTGTTGCAACAAAAGATATTGAAGCACCATAGCCTATTCCCTTAGTGTTATACGCAAATGCCCTAACATAATAGGTAACACCCTGTGTCAAGCTTGTTATGTTATTAGTAAACACTCCTGTTCCTGTACCGCTAAAAGCTACGTATTGAGTTGGGTAAGTAGGATTAGGCGTTGTACTCCAAACAATACCTTTATTAACTACAGCATTTCCGCCGTCACTTGTTACGTTTCCTCCACCTGTAGCAGTAAGGGAAGTGATATTAGTGATTGGGGAAGTCACAACAACTGGAATTCCTGAAGTCGTTGTTGTAGGCGTTGCAGAAGATTCATTACTATAACTAGAGGATGCCCCTGCTGAATTGAATGAATAAACCCTGTAAGTATAAGTTGTGTTTATAGTAACTGTGCTATCAGAATAAGCAGTCACATTTGCAGCTATAGTGGCTAAAGGACTATAAACACCACTTGAAATCTTACGTTCTATTTTAAAACCACTTTCATTGTTTGAATTATCTGTCCAACTTAAACTAACTTTTGAACTTGACACAACTACAGTAGAAAGATTGCTTGGCGTTATGGGTATAACAGTAGCAATATTACTAGGTGTTGCAGAAGCTTCATTGCTATAGCTAGCAGATGATCCTATCGCATTGTAAGCGTAAACTCTGTAGGTGTATGTAATATTTTTTGTGACTGAACTATCAAAAAAGGAGGTAACGTTTTTAGCCAAAGTAACTATAGGGGTATAAGCCCCCCCTGCAATCTTTCTTTCAATTTTATAGCCATCTTCATTAGTAGAATTATCTGTCCAATTTAAACTGACAATGGAACTAGATACTGCCGATGCAGAAAGATTTGTTGGTGCTAACGGAACTGTTGTAGTAGTGTTGCTGCTGCTATCTGTTTTAGAACAGGCTACAACTAGCGTAACGAGGGCGATGACTGCCCATTTGATTCTTGAAATCATCATTATTGTTGTTTTTTAAGTATGCGTTTAATTGAATGCTAAGTAATTAATTAAAGAAACTTTTATGAATTAATTGCAATAATATTAAAAAACAGCTAATTCACAAATAAATCTTAATCTTTTTTACCCCACTGGCGCATGAATGCCATCTATCGCATGAATGTCTCGAAGTCTAGTTCATGACTCCCGTCATGGACTGCACGTTACTAAAGTTTGAATAGAAACATGTTTATAAGATATTACTAAGCCATCTAGCGCAAGAATGTTTGAATGTGAGCGACTGGCGCAGTGACTCTGTCCTGTGCCGAGCTGTTACTTAAGTTTCACCATAAAAGACAATACTAAACCAATACCTTTCTGTAATACTGTACTTTGCGAGAATATTATTAAAGCAATGAGCAGTAAATATAGGTTTGTAAATAAGGATGGTATTTATTTCGTTACTGCAACCATTGTAGATTGGGTAGATGTGTTTACAAGAGATGAATACAGGGATATTTTGATGGAAAGTATTCGATTTTGTCAGCAAAATCAAGGATTGAAAATATTTGGTTGGGTTTTGATGACGAATCGTTTTCATTTGATTTGTTCTACAACAGATGAAAAAGGAATAGGTATGGTACTGCGAAATATAAAAAGTTTCACTTCCATGAAATTGATTGATGCCATCATAAACAACCCAAAAGAAAGTAGAAAGGAATGTATGTTGGGCATTTTTGAGAAGAATGGATTAGAGAGTAAGAATAATCATCGTTTTCAGTTTTGGCAAGTAGGAAACCATCCAATACTTTTGGACAATGATGCGAATAGGTTTGACCAAAGATTACTGTATTTGCATGAAAACCCTGTTAAGGCAGGGTTTGTAACATTTCCACAAGAATGGAAATATAGTAGTGCCATAGATTATTACATAGCGTGTGATGGATTATTGAAGCTATCAGAATAATTTAACGAAAGGAAGGAGATTAGTAACGGCAAGCACATGACGGGGGGCATGCCAGACCCCGCAATTTGGAGTAAGTACGATTGGATAGGATTCAGGCCTTTGTTGGAATTTAGTAAGAGTACAATATATGTAGGTTAACAGAAATAAAAATTTCTGAACCATAATTTAAAAAGAATTTAGAAGGAAAGGTTACAATCCTTTTAAATCCCTTTAATCCTTCTAAATCCAGGTTCAGACAAACATTTCCCAAAATAATCTGTGAAATAGGTACGGGGTTTTTGAAAAATACGTATTTCTCGGTATTGCCTAGGAGAATTTGGGTAGCTAGCTTTGTAGCTATTATTGTCTGAACCATGATTTAAAAAGAATTTAGAAGATTAAAAGGAAAGGTTACAATCCTTTTAAATCCCTTTAATCCTTCTAAATCCAGGTTCAGACAAACATTAATAAGTGTGGCTGGCACTTTAATAAAACAGCTACTGATAAGCCCAAAGCAGGTTCTCGAGTAGGCGAAAAAATAATAAAAATGAAAATAAGATTCTTATTACTACTCTTATTGTTTGCGTTAAGCCAACAAGTTTGGTCGCAGTCTTTTACAGAAATATCCAATAGGGATGGTGTATCTGTTAGTTACAAAATATCCAAAACAGACTCGAGTAGTACAAAGAAAGACAAATATCTATTAGAGGTAAACATTCGAAACAATAATGATTATGATTTGGCCTATCTGATTCCAAAATTTACAGACATGACTTATCCTCTTATAGATCTTGTTGTTAATAACACTCTAAATATTTTAGGAATGAAATTGCCTAGTGAAATTTTCTCACTTACTGGTTATCAAACTAGCCTTCAAACAGCCGATCAGAAGATTATTTGTATTTTGCCTTCTAAACAAGTTATAAAATCTGAATATAAATTAATCACTAAAAAAGAGATCACACCAATAGTGTCAACTGCAAATTTTAAACAAAGGTTAATTCAAATGGAGAATCTGTATTAATAAATTAATTATAATTAAAACAATATGAAAAAATATCTTACAGGGTTTATCATCTTAGCATTCTTTGGTTTCCGCTCTAATTTGAATGCACAGCAGCCAACAGAACTTAGTACAGTAAAAGGAATTGTAACCTCATATATAGTTACGAAAATAGATTCATCTGATGCTAAGAAGGATAAATATGTTGCTGTAATAACCTCACAGAATACGAATAACTACGACTTGTTTTATAATGTAATTCCAGGTAGTGGTTCCATTAGAGTGAACGACGACAATAACAAGGTCTATTTTTCTGAAGTTACTATCAGTAATGTTAAAGGGTTCTTAGCAGATAACAAGGTGAAATTACAGGGGGAATTAAGCAGATTGGTCACCTCACAAGGCTATTATTTGTATATGATACCCAAGCAGGTAAATTTAAAGCAAAGCATCAGTTTCTATGTTCCTAAAGGCGAAGTGCCAATACTGTCAGATAAAACATACAAGAGGCTTAATAGATTAAGTGATTATTATTAATTTCCCACGGAAGCAGGTGTTCAGCGATAGCTGGACACTTGTCCCTTGATGAATGAATTGGTGATTTATGATCAATTAGAAATAGGGTAGCAAATAGCCAATGGTTTATTTAAATGTTCATTTTACAAAGTGTGTATGAGGGTAGCTGTTTCTGCCAGTTCACCAACAAATTTTCCCTTAACCCTCCTTCATCAATGTCCTGATATCTGCCGTTATCCTGATGATATCTGTTTTTTGTGTGGCATTGTATATCCCCCTTATTCTTCCTTTCTTATCAATTAAAAGCATCGACTCGGTATGTAAGAATTCGGAAGCGTCTTTTTGTATCCCCAATTCCTTTTCTGCGAAATAGGACTTTCTACCGAGTGTATAAATCTCCTCTTTACTGCCTGTGAGTAAATACCACTTTGACGGATTGATGTTGTGTAGCTCTCCATAGTTTTTAAGTATCTCTACAGAATCTTCCCAAGGCGTTACAGAAAAGGAAACCAATCTAAGGTCGTTGTTATGGGCAAAAGTGTCCTGTAAGTATTGAAGATTATTGACCATCTTGGGGCAGATGCCGGAGCAAGAAGTGAAAAAGAAATTGGCCACATAAATATTCCCTTCCAAAGAGTCTTTTGTAATCGTATGACCCAATTGATTTTTTAAACTAAAGGTATCAATGGTATGAATGGTAGCATAGTTACGGTCGGTCTCATTTATCCATTCTGCATCGAACCCTGCAGAATTGTAGAAAGGTAACCTGTCTTCGGTTGTTTCCTTTTTGGCCGAATGGCAGGCAGTAATACAAATAGCGCAAAATATAAATGCATGGATGTTATCTCTTATGAACCGACATACAGTCGTATCTACCAATGACGCCATACAATCTTTTGTTTTTTACGGTGAAATTATTAATGACTCGTCCACTATCACTCCATGACTTTTGTTTTCCATCTGTTTCCCCACCTGTATAATTAAGTATCTGCCAAATGTGACCACTTGGATAATAATACATTTGTGTTCCTTCATATTTGTCCTGATGAAAAAATAGCTGGTAGGCAAGTGAATCGTTTTCATACCATCCTTTCTGGAAGCCTTCTCTGTCGCCTTTCATAAAATGTTTCTCTGTTTTCAATTTGCCATTTTTATACCACTCATATCCTGCTCCATTTTCTTTTCCTGCAACAACCGAAAGTTTCGCCATCAGCCTGTTGTTCTCTTTTTGCACAATAAAACCACTAAATGCAGTGTCTTTAAACATCCACGTACCATTGGCATTGTGCAAAAAGGGGTTTGAAGCGTCTACCTCAATATTGGGTGGTAGCAGAACCTGGTTGTTATTATCAGTAGTAGCAGGATGATTGCAGGATAAGAGAATGAACATCCATAATGCCAATAAATACTTCATCAATCCTTAGTTTACAGTGCCGGGTGTACCATAATAACTGCCTCCATTGATGTAGGGCGCTGCTTTCTCTAAGGAATCGGGCACGCTGGAATTGGAAGAAACTACGTGATAATGATAGATTTTAGTATTGGGGTAATCTTCGGTAGTACTAGTATGTCCGTGATAAACATCTAAATCGGCAGCAGTAATCTTTACCCCATTTTCATAAGGGCCATAAACCGGGAATCCATCTTTTAAAAATCCCATAAAGGATGCGTTGCCAAATTTTGTCGTTAACCATTTTGGTTCGTAATGGTAATGATATTGAGCACCGGCGGCACTAGGAGTGGGGTGACCAAGATATTGATCTGCGTTATTTATTTCTAGGCTTCCCAAAGCCGAGCCATTGCCATTATATTGATCAAAAAAGCAAACTCCATTTCTTGCAATACCTATGGGACCGCCACTAGTAGCCTGGTGCGATGAGGCCATTACTGGCCTACGGGGAATAGTGAATGTTAAGGATTGTGATAGTAAGGTAGGGTCGCTGATAGTGCCCATAAGGTTGATGGTGGTACTAAAATTGGGGTTGTCGCCATTGTACGCTTCATAGTTAGCACTCGTTTTACCAAAGAAGGGAGTTTTGTGGTCGGGAACATCCGTTGTTTTGATAATAACAACCGTACTACTGCTAGTATCAATAGATTTGATATTGTACATTTTGGCATATAACAACGAAAAGTCGTTGTTGGTGCTGCCATCAATGGTGCTTGAACTCGAATTACTGCTTTTGCTACACGCAATAATGGCTACTATTATAAGGAATGCTAGGAAGGTTATTCTTTTCATGTAAATTGTTTAGAATATAAGAAGCCATAAAGCAAAAATACCTTTGGGTTTTATACTTTTTAATAGAATCTGCTTAAAAAACTAATTGTGCAAACAAATGCTACTTATTCTTTTATTTTATATCAATGCTTTATTGCAACATACCCGCCGCCCAATCAATGGCATATCTAGACTTTTGATATTTAACACGTAACTCTATTTGTTTCTGAACCAACTCCAACAGTTTAGTCTCTCTGCTATTAACTAGAAACAAGGAGCTCTCCCCTTGGGTAAACTTCATTTCCTCATTTTTAAGTAAGGCATAGTAGTTATTATACATGGTATTGATGGTGGTAAGCTGTTGCCCTAAAGCAGTATTTTCGTTGTGATAAGAACGGATTTTGTTCTCTAATTGCCACCGTTTATTCTCAAGTTCCAGATTGGTTTCTTTAATCTTTAGCTGAGCCTTTTTATAATCACCACTCCCTTCTCTGAAAAACAAGGGCAGTTTAAAGTCGATACCCCACTTGTAGTTTTTCTCTAAATAGTTGGCATCAAAGCCTTTGGGTTGATAATAGTTTTTACTCAGCAAGTTTCCCTTTACAGTGAAGTAGGGCAGGAGACTTTGGAATTTCAGTTTCTTTTCTACTTCAAGTGAGTTTAATTTGAATTGATAGCTTTTCAGTATCGGATTTTGAACAGAGGATTGTTCTACGATTGCATCGACAGCACCTGTAGGTTGTTGCAAGGAAAACTGAACTGTATCCGGAACAAAATGTTTGGGTAAAACATAGGCACTATCATCATTGAACCATAAATAATTAGATACCTGCAAGCTAGCATTCACCCATTTTAGTTTGGCTTCTGCTTGCATCAGCTGATAGTTTTGTACTTGCGTAAAGGCCTCAATCGTATCCATCAGAGATCGTTCGCCATTGTAAAACCCAATCCGTATCAGTCTTAATCTATTGGCAGAAATATCCAAAAACTTATTATAAACAGCAAATTGCTGGTAAGCACCTGCCCATTGCCAATAGTCGGTGTAGGCATCAAACAGCAAGTTGTTTATGGTTGCTTTTCGTTCTTGCTCTGTTTGGCTCTTAAAAAACAGGGCTTGTTTTAATGCAGCCCGTCTTTTATCAATCAAAAAGCCTTTACCCAATGCCAATTCTACCCCTAGATAACTGGTTTTCCCTTTGGAAGTTTCTGATGACAAATAACTACCTCCATTGTCTTCTACACCCGTTTTGATGTCTAGTGGCAGTGGAGTAGCTACTTTCAACTCGGGATTAAAATAATTGTAATAGTTTTTGCCATCAAAGGTCTTACGTGAGGCATCTACATCTAGTACAGGATCGAAACCACCTTTGGCAGATAGGATTTCTGCATTGGCCTTGTCTACAGAAATGGCAGCTTGCTTTGCTACGGGGTGCGTAGCTTTTACCAATGAAATGAAAGTTTCGGGAGTAAAAAGCTGTTGTTGTTGTGCCTCAGTAGTAAGAGGGAGCAAACAAACCAAAGTAATCGCTGCTATACAGCTGTATTTTAATAGTTGCATAAACATTTTAATTCTAAATAAAAAGCAAATTGATAAATGAAGTTATTGGTACTGATACCTGCTACATTAAATCATTTGATTAACTTTAAAGTGAAGAGAAAACAGTCTAATCTATTTCTTTGATTTATAGTCAGCGGCATCTTTACCATACACATCTTTGTCTTTTCCTTTTTCCTCTTTCTGTTTGTAATATTCAGGAGGGAAACCATTGATGTTTCGCCAGAGTTCGTAATAAACACGTACATCTTTCAATAAAGCAATACCAGATGCCCCACCACCAAGCCTGAGTTGTTCAGGCCATTTTCTATCATCAGGATCTTGAGCCACCAATACCCTGAACTTACCGTTATTGCCAACAGAAGTTTCTACAGCTACTATTTTACCTCCAAATGTGCCATAACTATTTTTGGGCCATCCGCTAAATATGATGGCAGGGAATCCATCGAATACAAAGCGTACCTTTTGTCCTATTTCTACCAAAGGCAGATTCATTGGGTCAATATACATTTCTACGGCATAGGCGTTTTGAGTAGGGACTATCTCTGCAACAATTTCCCCCTCTTTGAGCATTTCACCAATACCCTCTTTCTTTATTTTAGTTATCTGCCCGGTTTGAGGTGCTAGTATATAGTAGAAGTTGTTTCTTGCATCATAGTTTGCATAGGTGTTTTGCAGTTTAGATACCTCTGCTTCAGTGCTCGCTACATTAGAGAAAGAGGCAAACTTTTCACCTTCCGCTTTGGCAATTTTATCTGTATAATCCTGTATGGCACTATTCTTCTCAATGGCGAGGGCTATTAGTTCTTGTTTATCTTGTAGGTATTTATTCTCCCCACTAACTCTCTTTGCCTGTGAATTTTGAAAACTTACTTTTCTTTTCTCAAAGTCAACCAATGAAATTGCACCGCTGTCCAACATCACACGGGCTGCATCTAGTTGACGCTTGTATATACCTAATTCATTTTGTATCGCAATCAGGTCGGTACTGTCGCTGTAAACCTTCAATTGTTGTTGCCTTATTTTATTGTCAAGCGATTGCAGCTTCAAATCTTTGCCTTGGCTTAAAGCCTCCATCTGTATCATGGACGTGGTTGCTTTGCTTTTATATCCTTCAATGCTTTGCTGTTTGGCATTTATCTGCTCTTGCGTTCTGTTGATGAGAGGCTTGTGTCAAAATACTCTACTTTCACTTCACCTAAACGTAGAAGCGTATCACCTGCTTTTACAAAGTCTCCCTCTTTCACGTACCACTTCATTACTCGTCCGGCTATAACTGTATTCACTTCTTGTAATCTACTTTCCTGCCGCAAGGAAGTAATAGTTCCTTTTGCACGAATGTTTTGTGTCCAAGGCAAAAACATAATAATAAGTAGGGTTATTAGTATGCCTAAGAGCCATTTCTTAATCTTGTTTTGCTTATCAATTCTATAAACCTGATTATATGCTTTAAGCATATTTATGGTAAAGTGTTGTTTAGTTGTTGATTGCATCCTATAAGTGTATTTCCAGTGAAAGTAATAGTGGTAATAGAATATATTAGTTAAGTATAAATTCTTGTTCACACTTGTTTGCCAGATGGTTATTAGAAGAAGTTAGAATAACTGTGGTCTTTTTGTTTTTCTTGATATAGCTTAATACTTCAACTTCTTCTTTTTCTGTTAGATGGTCAAACTGAGATTCTAGTAGCAGAAGTCGATGCTGTCCTAGCAAAGCCCTGCATAAAGCTATATTCCTTTTTACTTTCAATGTTAGTTTACTTCCTTGTGGCGCAAGAACGGTATCTAAACCATTAGGTAAGGATTGAATAAACGCATCCAGTCCTATTAATTTAGATAAGTTCATAATCTCCTCTGTAGAGATGTCTTTGTTGCCCATGGATAGGTTTTCTAGCAATGTGCCGTGAAATACATTTTGATCGTTCAACAATATTCCTGTGAGAGACCTAAGGCTTGGGAGATTATAATTGCCAATTGGGATATCATCTATTTGTATGCTTCCTTCAAAGTTTTTAAATGCTCCAGTAAGGAGTCTTAGAAGCGTAGATTTTCCTGAACCAGAGTTGCCAGATAAGTGAACTACTTTTCCTGCCTCAATGGTAAGTTCTATATTGTTTAGTACTTGTTTTTGGTTGGAGTAACTATAGGAAACATTCGAGAATTTAATGTGCACACCTTCTTGTTTATTTTCTAAAATTAGGGTACCACTTTCTTCTTGTTCTACTTCTGTTATCTTACTTAGTTTTTCTACCGAAGTAAGGGCATCATACAATTTCTCGAGGTTTCCAATTAGTTTTTCTATAGACCCCATAATGGTTAGTATTACAATATCTACTGCAATAAATTGTCCGATGTTTATCTGTTGGTCTACCAATAACAAAGTGCCTACTATCAACATGCCCGCAGTGATGAGTACTTTAAAAGCTACCAGCGTCCAGGATTGGGTTAAAAGTATTTTGAAGTAAGATGTTCTAGCAGAGAGATATCCTCCCAGCAGTTCATCGCTCTTATTGATGTGTATTGAAGTTCCTTTTGTGTATTTAAATATCTTTATTGCTCTGGCAATTTCCTCTATCCAGTTGGCAATGCCATATTTATAGTCGCTTGCTTTCAGTGCAGCAGTTAATCCCTCCAGAGAGGTGAGTCGTATGATTATAAAAGTAATAAATAATAGTGCCATGCCAAATACTATAAATACAGGATGGTAAAAGGCCAGTAGAATAATCCCAAGTATGATTTGTATAGCCGCAGTAGGAAGGTCGAGTAACAGCTTTTCTAAACCCTTTTGTAAAGATATAACCTCAAAAAACCTATTTACCAGTTCGGGGAGATAGTAGTTATCCATCTTCTCTACATTTATCTTGGGTAATCTATCGGTGAAGTCAAATGAATAGCGTAGAAAAAGTTTTTGTTCCACTCTTTCAATCACTTGCATTTGTCTTATTTGCAATAGTCCATACAAAAAAGTACCAACTACCACTAATACGATTAAAACAATTATGGATGTAGAGATGGAGCCTGCTATGACCAAGCTGATAATTGTCTGGATACCCAACGGTAGTGATAGTTGCACTAAACCAGCTAGAATGGCGAACATATAAATAGCTGAAATGTCTCTAGCATCAAGTCGGAGGACTGATAATAGCTTTTTGATTGACTTTAAAATAGATACTTTGTTGGTTGACTCCATTTTGATAAATTACAATTTCGATTAAATTATTTATTGTTTTTTTATAGATCAAATGCAACCTCGATTAACGTTCATCAGCTAAAATCTGTTGAGATTGAGACTTATTTTCTTATTTAATTAACAATTCGTGGATACATTATGCGTCACAAATAAATTGTTAGGCTGGCTGATTCCTGATTTCTTTTAGTATTAAGTAATGGGGGTACAAAATCTTTTAATAGATATTATTATTTTTCTAAATCCCTTATATCGGGGATTAATAGGAAACGTAAGTTGTTTTTCCTTTTTTCTAAAGATGGAAGTCATTGGATTTTGGGACTAAAAACCGAAGCCTACAATTTGCTTCTCCAACTGTAGTTTCTTAAAACGCCTCTTCTGTAATACAATCAATGGGATTAACTGGGTTTTTCTATCATAGCGGTCGTGTCCATTTAAATAATACCCCTTGGTTTCTTTTGAATCATTCTTCCAAATAGATTATTTGCTAGCTCCACTTGAAAGATATTCTATGACGTTCCTAGATACTGAAATAACGTCCTGCTTTTTGCATAATTCCCTTCTACATTTTTACACCTCTTATGTTCTTTTTAGATGTAAACCTATTATTTGAGAAGTTATAACTAGAAGTCTTCAAAGTTTATATTGCTAGTTAAACAGTTAGGCAATCCCCAATTTCTCTAAAACCACCTTAGCCATCAGATAAAATGCTTCGTGACTGTAGCCTGCAATATGTGGTGTGATTATAACATTGGGTTGCGCTAACATCCAATCAAGCTGTTCCTTTTCTTGTGCAGTGTAACTAGACAGCCGCTCATTTTCTAAAACATCTAAGGCAGCGGCTTTTATTTGTCCATTTTGCAAGGCAAGTATGAGGGCAGCTGTATCAGTAACCTTACCACGGCAAGCAGTAAGGAAGTAGGGTCTCTTTTTTAATGAATTGAAAAAGGAGTCATTTGCCAAATGAAATGTGTTTGATGTGAGCGGTAGATGCAGACTAATTATATCGGCTTGTTCGTATATTTCTTCTTTACTTGCCTCCTTAATATAGTTGTTGCTGAATTCTATTTTGTTGATGTCATTTGCCAGAACAGTCACCTGAAAGGGGCTTAATAACTTCGCAAAAGCACTGCCAGTATTACCATAACCAATAATGCCAACTGTTTTTCCAAACAATTCGTCTGCACGGTTTTCGTCTCGCAACCACTTACCTTCTTTTATCTCCTGATAGCTACTGTTTATCTTGTTCATCAAGTTAAGCAAAAAACCAAGATTATGTTCGGCAACAGCATTCCTATTGCCCTCAGGGCTACTTACGCATTGGATACCCTTACTTTCTGCATAGGTAACATCTACCAGTTCCATTCCACTACCTAAACGACCAATCCATTGTAGTGAAACTGCTTTATCTAACAATGAGGCATCCACAACAATTCTGGTACTGATGATTAATCCAATAGCATCTTGTATGATAGCCAAGAGTTCCTTATAATTGATGGCAGGAAGATAAACTACTTCAAACCCTTTGTTTGTAAGTGTTTCTATTAAATAAGGATGAACCTTAGCGGTGATGATTACCTTTTTCAATGTTTAATGTTTAATGATTAATGGTTAATGAAAAGATAGTTGATTAGCAAATTGAAACTAATTAATCATTAATCACTAATCATTAACCATTATGATGTTATCCCATTTTAAATGTTAGTGCTGCAAACTCCGCAATACTTACTTGTTCGGCCCGTTTGTTAAAGAACGCATCTTCTAATATCTCTGGTTGAAAGAGTCCTTTAACTGCATTGCGCATCATCTTCCTACGTTGATTGAAAGCCATCTTTACCAATTGTACAAATGCTTTTTCGCTCTTTACCTCGTAAGTAGTTGTTTTACGTGTGAGTCTTATCACACCACTCATCACTTTTGGGGGTGGATTAAAGCTTTCTGGAGGTACATCAAACAGGTATTCGACATCATACCAAGCCTGTATGAGAATACTGATGATGCCATAGGTCTTACTTCCTTCTTTAGCTGCTACACGCTGTGCTACTTCTTTCTGAAACATTCCAATTACTACGGGCACCTGGTCTTTCCAATCTAATATTTTAAAAAGTATCTGTGAGGATATGTTATAAGGGAAATTACCTACCACTGTAAAAGATTCCTCGAAAGGGGAGGGGATTGCCAAGAAGTCTTCGTGGATAATCTTTCCTGCAATGGCAGGGAATGTTTTGTAGAGATACGCAACCTTTTCATCATCTAACTCAACTGCCTTAAACTCAAAACCCGTGAGAGGCAACAGGTATTTGGTTAAGGCTCCTGCTCCGGAACCAACCTCTACCAAACGATCGAAAGGCTTTTGTTGAAGCGCAGTAACAATTTGCTTACATATATTTTCATCCTTTAGAAAGTGTTGCCCGAGAGATTTCTTTAGCGTGTATTGCATCGGGACAAAAGTAACTGAAAGTTGGATACGGGGTTTAATAGGTTCGCATTGTATTGGATAATAAAAAAGGTCTTGAATGTAAAATCCAAGACCTTTAACAATCTGTAAGCTATTGCAATTATTTGTGTTGATAGTATAATACCTTGTCTATTACATGTACCA
>CAISCV010000125.1 GCA_903883945.1 uncultured Chitinophagaceae bacterium
ACCAATACTGATGTCGGGACATTGCGCTTGAATCAATGCAGCCATTTCCCCCAACCCTTGTACTCTGTTATGAATAAAGAAGACCTGTCCACCGCGGTTTGTTTCGAAGTAAATGGCTTCTCGAATAAACTCATCATTAAATACCTGAATCTCCGTTTGTATCGGTTGACGATTGGGTGGTGGCGTATTGATAATACTTAAGTCTCTGGCACCCATTAAACTAAAATGCAGTGTTCTTGGTATCGGAGTGGCAGTAAGTGTTAAACAATCCACACTAGTTTTGAGTGTCTTCAATTTCTCCTTATGTCCTACCCCAAACTTCTGTTCCTCATCTATTATCATCATCCCAAGGTCTTTAAACTGTACCTCTTTACCCAACAACCCGTGTGTACCAATGATGATGTCTATCTTTCCTGCGGCTAATCTTTCCAGCGTCTCTTTCTTTTCCTTTGCCGATTTAAAACGGTTCACATAATCCACTGTAACCGGGAAGTCCTTCAACCGTTCCTTGAATGTTTTATAATGTTGAAAAGCAAGAATAGTGGTAGGCACCAACACAGCAGCCTGTTTGCCATCAATTACACTTTTAAAAGCCGCACGGATAGCAACTTCTGTTTTGCCAAAGCCCACATCGCCACAAACAAGCCTGTCCATCGGGCTTGTACTCTCCATATCTTTCTTTACATCTGCAACAGCTTTGGCTTGGTCGGGCGTGTCTTCATACATAAAGCTTGCTTCCAGTTCCGTTTGCATATAGGTGTCAGGGGCAAAAGCAAAGCCATGTTGCGCCTTACGTTCGGCGTAAAGCTTTATGAGGTCGAAAGCAATTTCTTTTACCTTAATCTTAGTTTTTTCCTTCAGTTTACTCCATACATCACTACCTAGTTTATTCACCTTCGGCACCGTCCCTTCCTTACCCGTATACTTGGAAATCTTATGGAGCGAATTGATATTTACATACAGGATATCGCTGTCCTTGTAGATTATACGTACTGCCTCCTGCAATCGTCCATTCACTTCAATCTTCTGTAAACCACTATACGTACCAACACCATGATCTATATGGGTGACAAAATCACCCGGTTGCAAGTCTCGGAGCGTCTTTAGTGTGAGGGCTTTATTTTTATTATACGCCTGCTTAACCTTGTATTTATGATACCGTTGAAATATTTGATGGTCGGTATAGCAAACTACTTTCAAATTAGTATCAATAAAGCCCTCATGGATGGAAGTAGCAACCGGAACAAAGCTGATCTCAGTATTCAGGTCTTTAAAAATACTATGAAGCCTTTCCAATTGCTTTGCCTGTTCTGCAAAGATGTAGATGGCATATCCATTGGCTTCATGCTTGGTTAAATCCTCAATCAGCAAATTGAATTGCCGATTGAAGGAAGGTTGAGACTTGGTGGAAAAGTTTACCGTTAACCGATTACCGTTGACCGCTGGGGACGTTCCTTCGGTTAACGGTAAACGGTCAGCGGTTAACGAAGCTACCCTTCCAAACTCTACAATATGCCTTTGCTTTAATTGCCTTTCCGTAGTAGCAACAGGCGTAAAGTCCTCTAGTTTTACATCTTTTAATATCTTGGTATCATCCTCTTCTTCCTCATCAATTGGAACTTTTGCTTTGGGATGTCTGTTCTGAATAGCTAGTTCTTTTGTTTCCTTTTCCGAATTGAACTTATCTAAGAATACACCCAAATCCAACTCTGTCTCTTCAATAATACCTTTTATTACGTCCCAATCCTTTAGCCATACAACCACATTCTCTGGAAGAAACTCTAACAGCGAAACCTTATCCCCCGTTTCGAACTGCGTTTCTACATTAGGGATGATGCTAACCTGCAATACCTTCCGTTCGCTTAACTGTGTTTCGGGGTCGAAGATCCGTATGCTATCCACCTCGTTCCCAAACAATTCCACCCGATAAGGTTTCTCGTTCCCGAAGGAATAAATATCTAATATTCCACCTCGCAAAGCAAACTGACCAGGTTCATAAACAAAGTCTGTCCGTTCAAAACAATACAGTACAAACAACTCCATCAATCCATCTAAGTTGATGGTGTCATTGGCTTTTATCAGGATGATGTTGCCACTCAATGTCTTTGGTAGCACCACTTTCTCAAACAATGCTTCGGGATAGGTAACAATTATTTTCTTATTGCCACCATTCGCCAGCTTAGTCAAGGCTTCGGTGCGCAGCATCACATGGGATGAATTGAGTACCCTGAAATTCTTTTTTGTCTTGAAGGAAGAAGGGAAATAAAACAAGTCTAAGGCACTCGTGAGGTTCTCTAAGGTATTGTGGAAATAAGCGGCTTCTTCGGCATCGGTCAATACAATCAGGTGATTCAACCCCTGAGTTTTAGAATGGGTAAACACACTTCCTACCACAAACTCTGCGCTGCTACCTTGTAAGTTATCGAGAAATATTTGTTGGGGATCGGCAAATAGCAGCCTGTCCGCCAATTGTAAAATGGGGGGGGAGTCTTGATATTGCTCTAACAACACATTCAAATTCATACCTGCACGAAATATCTAGGCGGTAAAGATAAAGAGGTAGTTATTAGTTATGAAATATGAATTATGAGTTTAAAAGCAAAAAGCCCCAGAAGATTTCTCATCAGTGACTTTTTATTGCACTCATAATTCATCACTCATCCCTATCCCAATAGTTCCTTCGCACTTTTGTAAGTTAATCCTTGTGCAATTGCTACAGCTTCGTAAGTTACAAATCCATCTAAAGTGTTCAAACCTTTCAAGAGTTCATCATTATCCAAACAAGTTTTTTGATAGCCTTTATTGGCAATTTGCAATGCATACGGCAATGTGGCATTGGTGAGTGCAATCGTGGAAGTTCTGGGGACAGCACCGGGCATATTGGCAACAGCATAATGCACCACACCGTGCTTGATGTAAACGGGATTGTCGTGCGTGGTAATGCGATCGGTTGTTTCGAAGATGCCGCCTTGGTCTATGGCAACATCCACCACCACCGAACCCGGTTCCATTGAAGCAATCATTGCTTCGGTAACTAGTTTGGGAGCTTTAGCACCGGGGATTAATACGGCACCAATCACTAAATCTGATTCTTTTACTGCTTGGGCAATGTTGTAGGTAGTGGAAGCAAGGGTAGCAACCCGTCCATCAAAAAGGTCGTCTAGTTCACGCAATCTATCTAAACTAATATCCAAAATGGTTACATGGGCACCCAATCCCAAAGCAATCTTGGCAGCATTGGTTCCGGCAATACCTCCACCTATGATGGTTACTTTTCCTGTTTTTACGCCGGGCACACCTCCCAATAAAATGCCTTTTCCACCGTGTACCTTTTCCAGAAACTGCGCACCAATCTGGCTTGCCATCCTTCCAGCCACTTCACTCATAGGCGTCAACAAAGGCAATGAACCATTGGCGGTACGAACGGTTTCGTAAGCAATGCCTACTACTTTCTTAGCTAATAATGCTTCGGTAAGTTCGGGTTCGGGAGCAAGATGCAGATAAGTAAACAAGATAAGCCCTTCTCGGAAATAGCCATATTCCGATGGGATGGGTTCTTTCACTTTCATCACCATTTCTTTGGCCCAAGCTTGGGAAGCGGTGGCGACTATTGTTGCGCCTGCCTCGGTGTATTCTTTATCGGTAAAGCCAGAACCCAATCCGGCACCTTGTTCTATGAAAACGGTGTGCTGTGCTTTTGTGAGTTGTACCACACCGGCGGGGGTAATGGCGATTCTGTTTTCGTTGTTTTTTATCTCTTTTGGAACTCCTATCAGCATATAGAACGTTTTTAAATGTTGTGATTAAAAATAAGTTAACGGAAAAGAATAGCATTGGTTTAACGCTAAAGCTATAATGGCTAAATATAGGAAATTTTAATTAATAGTATCAATCAATCAACTTATTGTAGGGGACAAATTGCTACTGAATGAAAGGAGAGTGGGTTGCAACCAATTGTTTCGGATTATATCCATTATAAAAGGGGCTAAGCAATAGAAAGTAAATTATCCTACCCTCTTACTTATTAATGCCTTCCATTTGATGATATATGCTTCATTCTAATAAACTGCATTTCTAATACCCTTTTAACTGACTCTAACTATTTTAAGAAACCAAATTAATCGATAAAATAACATTTATTCGAAATGCACTTATATCTTGCGGCAAAATAAAAGAAACACAATGAAAAAGTTATTGTCAATCGGATTAATGTCTGCTTTGGTACTTGCCGCCAATGCACAGAGTGGTCTAAAAGTAATTAAATCTCTAAAAATTGGTGGTGCCGGAGGATGGGATTATCTGGCATTGGAACCAGGTACTAACAGGTTATTTGTTTCTCATGGTACACAAGTAAATGTAATTGATAAAAATACGGGAGACTCTCTCGGCATCATACCAAACACAAGTGGTATTCATGGTGTTGCTTTTGTTCCATCCTTAAATAAAGGCTATACTACCAATGGCAAAACCAATAATTCTACTGTTTTCAATCTAAAAACATTGGAAGTAACAGGTACAATTGCTACCGGCGACAAACCCGATGCTATCTTTTATGATGAATCTATCAAGAAAATAGTTGTTTGTAATGGTAAAAGCAAAGATCTTTCTTTTATCGATCCAGAAACAGATAAAGTAATAGCAACCGTAGCTGTAGGTGGTGCACCCGAAACGGCTGTGAGCAATGGTGCTGGAAAAATATTTGTGAACCTAGAAGACAAAAGCGAAATAGTAGCCATCGATTCTAAAACTTACACTGTTATAGCGCATTGGCCCATTGCACCGGGTGAAGCACCAACAGGGTTGGCAATAGACACTAAAACAAAAAGATTGTTTGCAGCTTGCGGCGATAACAAATTGTTGATAATTGTAAATGCAGAAACAGGCGCAATTGTAGCCAATTTACCAATAGGAGGAGGCTGTGATGGCGATGCATTTGATGCGGCAACAAAAAATATTTATACAACCAATGGTTCAGATGGCACCCTTACTGTAATACATGAGGAAAGCGCGGATAAGTTTAAAGTAATAGAAAATGTGGTAACTAAAAGAGGTGCTAGAACAATTGCCTTGGATGAAAAAACACATTTAATTTATGCTCCAACTGCAGATTTGGAAGCATCTACTGGAAAAGGAAGACCCAAAGCAATTCCTGGAACCTTTCAGGTGATTGTAATAGGAAAGTAATTTACGCTATTTTATTTTTGCCACAGATATTCTGAAAAGAGAAGAAAGGAAGATTCTTTCTTTGTATTTTACTTTCAGTTTATCTGTGGCAATTTTTATGTAGTTTATTGAAAGCGTTAAATAAGTCTAAAAATGAATCATAAAAAATAAAAGTGATATCCATAAGCAACATTTACTGTATTATTGCAGTCTAGTGAATAATATTTCTAGGTAAATTCCTCTTATAACACACATACTATTTGGTATATTTCTACGCACAACTACATTTTGGAAGGTTCTTTATTACTTTTTGTAGTTTTCTATCTTTTATTTGCAAACTTTAAATTTAGTATTTAGATGAAAAAATCATCGGTTAGTCGTGTGTCATTGTTGTTATTGGTGTTAGGAAGTGTTTTTTGTGCCACAGCACAAGATAATCAGTATAAAATTGTTACTACAGCTGTTCCCTTTTTAAGAATCTCCCCCGATGCAAGGGCAGGAGGCATGGGTGATGTAGGTATTGCTACAACACCAGATGTAAGTTCCAATTTTTGGAACCTGGCAAAGCTTCCTTTCACAAAACAAGATAATGCAATTGGATTAACCTATACCCCTTGGCTGCAGGCCTTGGGATTGAATGACGTATATCTTGCTTGTGCATCTGGTTATCATAAGATAGATGATTTAAACACCATTTCTGCATCTATGCGTTACTTCAGTTTAGGCAATATTCAGTTCACAGACAATAATGGAAACGATCTAAATACATTTTCACCTAAGGAATATGCCTTTGACTTTGGTTATACCCGTAAACTAGGAGATCATCTGGGTTTGGGTGTGAGCCTTAGATATATAGCCAGTAAATTGGCAAATGGGGCAATTGGGGATCAGGTTTACAAAACCGGTACTACTGTTGCAGGTGACATTTCCTTATTCAAGAATGCATCAAATGAAAATGGAGAAGGATTGAGTTGGGGAATTGCTTTGAGTAATTTGGGTGGTAAAATTGGATATACAGATGATGCTTTGAATAAAGACTATATACCAGCCAATATGGGAATTGGTATTTCATATACTTCTGTACCAAATGAAAGTAGTCGGATTTCTTATTCGTTAGACATAAATAAATTGTTGGTGCCAGCTCCACCCGTATCGCTAAATGCCACCTTAACAGCTGCAGACTCAGCAGCAGAAACTGCTTATAAAACCCAGAGTGTGGTAAGTAGTTGGACCAAATCATTTAGTGGGGGTAATCAGATTCAATTGTTGCAAGCATCTGCAGGAATAGAATATGGATATGCTGATCAATTTTTTGTAAGAGGTGGTTATCATTATGAAGATGCTAGCCAAGGTGGCGTTAAATATCTTTCGGTAGGTTTGGGCTTAAAGTATAATGTGATTGACATAAACCTTTCTTATTTAATTCCTTCAGGTAGTGGTATTACTCAAAATCCATTGTCTAGTACGCTTCGTTTTGGATTAGCATTTGATTTAGATGCTAGTAGCTCCTCTAATACAACGCCAAGTAGCTTGGCAGATCCTAACTAAAAAAGTTAAAAGATTTAAATAATAAGAGGAACCTTGCTACAAGTAAGGTTCCTTTTTTTAGTAGAGATAAAATAATACGGATATGAGAATAGGTTCAGGCGTAGATTTTCACCAATTAGTTGAAGGAAGAGACTTGTGGATTGGAGGCATCAAAATACCTCATTCAAAGGGAGCTTTAGGGCATAGTGATGCAGATGTTTTGCTTCATGCCATTTGCGATGCGCTATTGGGTGCACTTTGTTTGGGTGATATTGGGGTACACTTTCCTGATACCTCTGGAGAATTTAAGAATATAGATAGTAAAATATTATTGAAAAGAACCTATGACTTAATTACCAAAGAAGGATATCAGGTGGTAAACATAGATACTACCCTTTGCTTGCAAGCACCCAAAATAAAACCCTTCGTATTACAAATGCAACAAGCCATTGCAACTATCTTGAATATTACTGTAAAAGATATTTCCATCAAAGCAACTACTACAGAGACAATGGGCTTTGTTGGTAGAGAAGAAGGGTTGGTGGCTTATGCAACAGTGCTACTAGAGAAAAAATAAACACATAGTAATATAGTAACATAGTACACCTAGTGCAAGGTATAATTACTCTTAACCAATATTCCAATTTTGCCTATACCCTCCTTCCCTTTCCTAATAGTCAATATCCATTTTAAGGTTGTCTCTAAGTGTTCTTAGGAGAGGGTATTGGTTGGCCATTTTTTCAAACCGCTCTTTGCTATTCAATGGTTTCTCCACTATTTCTCTTTCGCCCTCATTGACTACAAAATTGAAAACAATAAATTTATTGTGATGATGTCTTTGTAGATAATCAAGTATAACCGTCTTTTCTTGTTCTATGAATTTTTGTTGGAGTGTGCTATCTACCCTGACAATAAAAGTAGCATCATCAATAATTTCTATTGTACAAGTAGCAAAAGCATTCGCTTGAGAAATTTTTCCTTCTTCTTTTAGTTTGCTAATAAAGTGTTCCCAATGCGGTTGAATAGAATCTAGTGTAACAGGTATGGGGTCTTTTACAGCTTCTATTGTGTACCTGTCTCCGTATTTATTCCGAAGTGCATCTAGAATGTTTTTCTTACCTCCACCTACCATTGAAGCAGTATCGCCAACTTGTGTCATTGGCTGTAAAGGAGTTGTTGCAGTAGGTAGTGTTTGCTGTAACTCTTCAGGTTGATGTGGCTTGCTGACAGGCTCTAAAGCTTTTTGAGGCTCAGCAACAGGCTTTTTTTCTTCTACATATAGCTTACCAGAAGGGGTAACTACTGTATTTGAAGGGGTAATAATCTGAACAGGAGAAACGGTTCTATAATTAATAGCTATGGGACCATCAACTCGTTTTTTTTTTACAACATTGCCATCTTGGGTAGACAATTCAATTGCTTGTTGTAAGAAGTTTAACTTGATAAGAACCATCTCTACATGCAAGCGTTTATTGCGCGCCATCTTAAAGTTTACTTCTGCTTCGTTGAGGATATTTAAAGCACTCACTAGATAACCCGCACTCACACTAGCAGCAACACTTCTATATTTCTCTTGCATCCCCTCTACTACATCCAACAAATGAATGGCACGAGCATCTTTACACACCAATATGTTACGGATAAATTCGGCAAAGCCATTCAATACCATATCCCCTTCGAATCCCTTTCGGTTTATTTCGTCGTATAAAAGGATGGCACCAGCCATGTCTTGGGCTATTAATGCATCGAGTAGCTTGAAATAATAATCGTGATCTAAGATATTCAGATGCTCAAGTGTATTCTGATAGTTTACCTCACCGCTTGTAAAGCTTACTATTTTATCGAGGATACTCAGTGCATCTCTCATACAGCCTTCACTCTTTTGAGCAATCACTTGTAGCGATGCCTTATCTGCCTTTATGCCCTCTTTGCCAATTATTTCTTCTAGATGTTCTACCGTATCATTGGTAGTAATCCTTTTGAAATCGAATATCTGACAACGACTCAAAATGGTAGGTAATATTTTATGCTTCTCTGTAGTAGCCAAGATAAAAATGGCATATGGAGGTGGTTCTTCCAAAGTTTTAAGAAACGCATTAAAGGCACTTGCACTCAGCATGTGTACCTCATCCACAATATACACTTTGTATTTACCTGCCTGTGGCGCAAAGCGTACCTGTTCCACCAAACTACGGATATCATCTACCGAGTTGTTGCTTGCAGCATCTAATTCATGTATGTTCATACTCGCACCTGCATCGAAAGAGACACAACTGCTACAAGTATTACACGCTTCGCCTTCGGGGGTTTGGTTAAGGCAATTTATTGTTTTCGCCAATATCCTTGCGCAGGTTGTTTTACCAACACCACGAGGACCACAAAACAAAAAGGCATGTGCTAGTTGATTGTTTTTGATTGCATTTTTTAAAGTAGTTGTAATATGGCTTTGCCCTACAACCGTATTAAAATTCTGTGGGCGATACTTGCGGGCGGAAACAATAAATTTATTATCCATAACAGGCTTGCAAGATACAGAAAAGGCATTTTTACAATTATGAAAAAAGTAGGGTGTGTATAAATGTTTTTATAGACCTTATAAAATATAGGTCTTCTGAATATCTAGAAAAAGTAAAAATTATTTTTATAACAAACAAAAAAGGGCCTCCAATTGAGGAAGCCTTTTAATTATTGAAAGTAACATAGGAAAGTAAGGTAATTAGTCGTTGCATCTGATGTCACATCCACCCACACTTGCTTTGCCAGTATTTTCTTCGGTGTATCCATCGGCAACTTCTATAAAAAATATATTTACAGTATAATAGTGATGTAAAACTAATTTGTCTTGCTTACAGCATGAAAAGTCCTTTCTGGCATCGTAATGTTTACCTAACATTTTTGTAAAAGAGGCGGTGATGGTACCCATAAACATCATACCTGTGATTGCGATTGCTGCTACGTGAAATTTAAGATTTGCTATCATAACTTTTTATTTAAAAAACGAT